>DATNDQ010000115.1:0-6094 GCA_035553475.1 Gemmatimonadales bacterium | reverse complement strand
CTGACCGCATTACCCGCGTGACTTGATCGTGACTGGGGTTGGTTGACGCCCTCCCGGGGGGCGTCCATTTTTACCGCGCCCTTGAAGCCCCTTTCCTGATTCGTCTTCGGAGACCCATCGCATGAAACGGTTGCTCGTCTCGGCGTGTGCCTTGGCATTGCTCGCGCTTCCGGCCACCAGGTCCGCGCGGGCGCAAGGCGTGACCACCGCGGCCATCGCCGGCCACGTGACGGATGAGTCGGGGGCGGCTGTCGCGCTCGCCGAAATCAGTCTCGTCAACGGCAACACTGGCGCGCGGTACTCCACTCGCTCCCGCGAGGACGGGGGATACTCGTTCGAAGTCGTAGAAGTGGGTGGCCCGTATACCATGTCGGTCCGGGCCCTGGGGTTCGAGCCGAAGACGATGAATGCGTTCAGCCTGAATCTCTCCCAGCGGCTCACCCTGGATGTGTCGCTCAAGCGGTCCGCGGTGGAGGTGGCGGGCGTCACGGTCACCGCCAACACCGACCCGCGACTCTCGGCGGCTCGCACCGGGGCCAGCACGTTCCTGTCGGACACGGCCATTCATCGGCTCCCGACCCTCAACCGGTCCTTCACCGACTTCGTGAACACGTCGGCTCAGGCCGCGCCGGGCGCCGCCGGTGGGCGGTCCCTCAACGGTCAGAACGAGCGCTTCAACAACATTCAGATCGACGGTAGCGTCAATAACGACCTGTTCGCCCTGGGCTCCTCGGGCGGCGTTCCCGGCGGCGCGGTGAACGAGCGCCCCCTCTCCCTCGAAGCGGTGCAGGAGTTCCAGATTCAGATCGCGCCCTTCGACGTACGGCAGGGCGGGTTCGTCGGCGGATTGGTCAACGCGGTGACGAAGAGCGGCACAAACGAGCTGCATGGCTCGGTCTTCGGATACATGCAGAATCAGAGCTTCGTCGGCTCCGACACGTCCGGCATCTCCGTCCCGGTACCGACCTACCAGCAGCAACAGTTCGGGTTCTCGCTGGGCGGCCCGATCATCAGGGACAAGTTCCACTTTTTCGTCAGCGGCGATTTCCGGCACGATGTGCGGCCCTTCGCGTCTGGTCTGCAGATCGGCAACTCCGGCGCGGCGTCGGACACGCTGGGCATCGGCATTACGTCCGCCCAGGCCGACTCGGCGGCACACATTCTGGACTCCCTGGGATACAAGGGCGTCGGCAGCTGGCAGGCCCCCACGATCCCGAATCCCGAGACGAACCTGTTCGGCAAACTGAACTACGAGCTCGGGGACAACAGCCACCTCGAGTTGTCCGGGACCCTGGTCAACGCGAACCAGGTGACGGTGACCCGCAAGTACACGTCGCCCTTCAACGGCCGTGACGGGTATCAGCTCGGGAACTCCGGCTACAACATTCAGAACCAGACGCGCACCGTGCGCGGCAAATGGACCGCGACGTTCGGGAACAAGTACTCGAACGAAGCGATCCTGGCGTACACGACCATCGGCGACAACCGCAATCCGCAGTCGACGCTGCCCCTCGTGCTGATCCACGTCAATCCGACGAACTTCAACGACTACCTGTCGGCCGGCGCGGAGAACTTTTCCCAGAACAACGTCCTGGACCAGAAGTCGTTTGAAGTGACCGACAACCTGACCTTCTCAGCCGGAAGGCACCTGGTCACGGTGGGGACGCACAATGAGTTCTTCAGCTTCAAGAACATCTTCTTCCCGGGCTCGTTCGGCGTCTGGAACTTCGGGAGCATCGACTCCCTGGCGCAGGGGAAGGCCGACCGTTACACGCGGGCGCTCTCCACGCTCGGCCCCCTCGGTCCGGTCGCCAACTTCAGCGTGAAGCAGATCGGCCTTTACGCCGAGGACCGGTTCTCCCCCCTCCGCAATCTGACGCTCACCGCGGGTCTCCGGATGGATGTGCCGTCGATTCCCAACCCGATCGAGAACACGGCCATCGACACGGTTCCGGTGCCGGGGCTGAACGGCGGGACGATTCATACGTCGAACTCGCCGACCGGCAACATGCTCTGGTCGCCCCGGCTGGGCTTCAACTATGACATGAATGGTGACCAGTCGATGATTTTCCGGGGAGGCGTCGGGGTCTTCTCCGGACGTCCGCCCTACGTTTGGGTGTCCAACGCCTTCGGCAATACGGGTGTGGGAGCCTCGAATCTGACGTGCACGGGGCAGACCGGCGTGAATTCAGTGCCGGTGTTCGATCCGAACGCGCAATACACGGCGTGCGGCGGCGGCGGCCTGCCGAGCAGCTCGACGGCGTCGGTCGTCTTCTACGATCCCAACTTCAAGTTCCCGCAGGCCCTGAAAGTGGCCCTCGGCGCCGACCGTCAGCTTGGGTGGGGCGTGCTGGGGACGATGGACTTCCTGTATACCAAGTCCATCAATCAGTACTACCTGATGGACGTGAACCTTCCGGGCGTGCAGACGTACTCGGCGAGCGAGGGTGGCCGGCCCCTCTACGTGCAGCCGACCGCCTTCAATACCGGAACGGGTGCGGTGACGCTGGTCCGCCCGACCACCAAGGTGGGCCAGGCCATCGAAAACGTGAACAAGAGCGCGGACCGGGCCACCCAGTTCACGGTCCAGCTCCAGAAATCGTTTTCCAGCGGCCTCGAGTTCAACGCCGCGTACACGTACTCACACGTGCTCGACCTGTTCTCCTACACGTCGGATATCACCGGTTCGAACTTCAATTTCGGCGAGCTGGACGGCACCATCGCCAACCGGAACTTGACGACGTCGCTGTACGACCGGCCCCACAAGATCTCCCTGTCGGGCACCCTCAACGCTCCCTTCGACACCCGGTTCTCGCTCATCTACGTGGGCATCTCGGGATCGCCCTTCACCTACACGATCGCGAACGACGTGAACGGTGACGGCGTGGGCGGCAACGACGCCGTCTACGTTCCGAAGGACGAGTCGGACATCGAGTACAAGGCGCCGCTCACGGATTCGGCGGCCCTGAATCGGTACATCAACGGTGAGCAGTGTCTGAGCCAGAACCGGGGCCGCCTGCTGCCCCGGAACTCCTGCCGGAATCCCTGGCAGAACCAGTTCAACGCGCGTCTCTCCAAGGTGATCCCTACCATCAACGGTCAGTCGGTCGAAATCACCCTGGACATGCTGAACGTGCTCAACTTCATCAACTCGAGCTGGGGTCTGACTCGGATCACCGGTGGGTTTGAAGAGACCACGCTGCTCCGGCAGACCGGGTACGATCAGGCACTCGCGCGCGGCATCTATTCCTTCACGCCGCCCACCAAGAACGCGGTCTCGAACGTCAACGCGCTGGGATCGCGGTGGGTGTTCCAGCTGGGAGCGAGATACACCTTCTAGTTCCTAGACGGTTAAGCGGTTAGTGAAAAACGGCCCCGAGAGCGATCTCGGGGCCGTTTCCTTTGCTGCCTAACTAACCGCCTAACCGTCTAACAACCAATAACTAGGTTCGGACCTTCCGCATCAACCACACCGCGGCGATCCCGGCCACGATGTTGGGAAACCAGGCGGCGAGGGTGGGGGGCAGCAGACCCCCCGCCCCAACTGCCTTGGACAGCTGGACCATCAGAAGGAAGACAAAGGTCGTCGCCAGGCTTACCGCCACCCCCCACGCCGCCCCGCTGCGCGGGTTGGACACGGCCAGCGGTGCGCCGAAGAGCGCGATGATGATGCAGGTGAACGGCACGGAAATCTTCAAGGCGTGCTCGACCGCCAGCTTTCGCGTGTCCGAGCCGCTCCGCGCGAGAGCATCGATGTAGTGCCCCAGCTCGGCGTACCGCATTTCTTCCGGCAGCTTGGGCTCCGCGAGGAGATCAGACGGTTTTTCCCGCACCGAGTTCGTCTGCATCCGGTCGAAGGCGAACGCGTTCTCCTGGCCCCCGCCGATCAGGTACCGCAGGGCTCCGTGGTCGAGAATCCATTTGTGCTTGGCCGGGTCATAGACGGCACGCTGCGCCGCCACGATCACCGTCGGGTTCGCGCCGCCCGTGCCCTCACGCTGAAAGAGGGGCTCGGTCATGGTGCGGCTTCCGACGTCGAGGCTCTGCGCCGCGTACACCCACCCCGAGTCGGCGCGGTACACGAAGTTGAAGCGCGAGGTCGTCGAGTTCACCACGCGCTCCTTGAGGATCTCGGCCTTCCGCACCGAGGTCACGGGCGCCAGCTCGCCGATGCCCACGCCCGCGACGAACGCCACGACTGAGATGATCAGGATGGGGGCGATGATCCGGTAGAACGACACCCCTGACGCTTTCGCCGCCGTGAGCTCGGAATGCCGCCCCAGGTTGCCGATGGTGAAAACGGTCGCGAACAGCACCGCGGCCGGGAGCACCAAAAACATCATCTCCGGCATGTAGAAGACGTAGGCCAGCCCGATCTGGCCCTTGGTGAGTCCCCGGGAGAGGTACTGATCGAACTTGTCCGTGATGTTGATGACGATGGCCAGGATGGGGAACCCCAGCATCACGATGCCGAAGACCTGCCCCCAGGCGCGCAGGACGTACTTGTCGAGCGTCTTCATGCCTGGCGCCGCCGGATCCGCGCGAACCAGCTCGCGACGCCCCAGCTGCCGCCCCGCGCGTGCCCGCCTTCGTGCCGCACCAGGAAGAGCAGGCCCGCGCCCACGATGGTGAAGATGACGTTCGCGGTCCACATCGCGAAGAACGGCGACACGATCAACCGGTCTCCCAGATCCTCACCCACGATCAGGCCGATGTAGTAGACCGCGAAGACCGCCACCGACACGCCGATCACCAGACCGGCGCCTCCGCGCGAAAACCGGAGCCCCAGGGGAAACCCCAGCAACGCGAAGACGATGCAGGCCGAGGAGATCGCCAGCTTTTTCTGGATCTCGACTTCGTAGGTCGCCGCCCGTTGCCGGGACCCGCGCTCGCGCAGGGCTTCGCCCAGTCCCGCCCCCGGCGTCAGCCCCATCTCCGGCCGGTACACCACGCCGGGCTGGGCCACGACCGGTGTCTGGACGTGACCGGGAGGATGTTGGGGCGCGAGGCGGGCCGGGTTTTGCGCACGGGCTTCCCGCGGCAGTACGAGATGCGTGAGCTTTCCCAGGAACCCGCAGTACCAGCCAGGGAGGGTATCGGCGCGGGAGGAGTCGATGATGCCGGCGGGAACGGCGATGCCGCCGAGCCGGCCGAGATCGCGGAGCACCTGCGCCCGGCCTTCGAGTGGGGAGCGCGCGGCGTCCACGCGGGCCAGACGCACTTCGTGCGCCATTTCACAAACACCCATCTCCCGCTCGCTCCGGAAGTCGTCCTCCTGTGTTCGTTCCAGGCTGTTGCTGACCCCGGCGACCCGGATCTGGTTGGTATGGAAGAAGGTCCGCTGGAACTGCAGTGGCTCAGCCCGCTTCACTTCCCGGATGTCGCCGTCCATGAGGGTGAGGTACAAATCGGTGCCGCCGGGGGTATAAGCCATGCGGCCCGAGTCGGCGACGACGATCCGTCGCCGTTCGGGGTCTCCCAGCTCATAGATCGTGACGTCCGTGAGTCGGTTCGTCGCCGGATCGATCCGCGCTGCGCGCAGGAAGAATTGTCCCTGCACGACTTCATTGATCGCCTCCTCCTTGAGGCTGAAGGACGGTTTCTTGCGCTGGATGTCCACGAGCAGGGTGCGGAGCCGATGATTGGAGCGGGGGAGGAGCTGGTCGTTCCAGACGAACGCCAGCACCGCGAGCACGGCGGCACCGCTCAGGATCGGGCGGAGAAGGGCCCCGATGCTGACCCCGCCCGCTTTCATGGCCGTGATCTCGTTGTCCTGCGCCAGACGGCTCATCGTATGGAGGACGGCGACCAGGACCGCCATCGGAATGGTCATCGCCACGATGAACGGAATCGACAGCACGAACACTTCGAGAATGACGCCCCAGGGCAGTCCCTTGCCCACCAGCTGTCCGAATTGCTTGGCGACCTGATTGAGGAGCAGCAGCGCAGTCAGGGCGCCGAGGGCGAAGCCGAGTGGCGCGAGGTGCTGTCGGAGGAGATAGCGGCTGAGGATGCGCACGGCGGGTTGCGCCATTATATTCGGAACTCCAAGTCTTCTCAAGGGATGCGTCTCACCCCCATCGCCGTCACTCTC
>DATNDQ010000114.1:0-6575 GCA_035553475.1 Gemmatimonadales bacterium | reverse complement strand
CCGCCGCCGCCACGCACCAGCTCCGACCCTTCAATGGTGATGATGCCGCGCTCGCCGTCCTCCAGGTACTCGTCGCCGGTGAGCAGGTTCACCGCGCTGATGATCCGGAACCCGGCGTGCTCGAACTCGCGGAGGGTCGCTTCGTTGCGGGCGTACGTCACCGCGACGCCCGGGCGCACCGTGAAAAAGTTGCAAGCGGACGACCACTGCTCCCGCTCCTGCAGGGACCGGGACGGCCCGCCGCAGAACACCGGCTCGAGGGGCTGATTCACCGCCTGCATGGCCGCGAAGAAGTTCGGCATTTCCTTCACGCCCTTCGACTTCTTGCGGCGATGCAGTACCGCCAAGCGCTCGGGGCCGATGAAGTGCGGCGGATAGATGCAGCACGCTTCGCGGTCGATCTGGGTGAAGATCATGTCCAGGTGAATCGCGGTGCGCTCCGCGGGCAGCACCACGATCACGACGTCCGTCACGCCGCACTGCTCGAACGCGAGGTCGCAGAGCTGGTCGAGCGCGGCAGGCGTCGAGCGCTCGGAAAACCCGAGCACCATCAGATCGGGGCGGATGGGGTGCACGTCCCCGCCCTCGAGCGTGTAATTCGAACGCTTCTCATCGGATCCGTCATAGAGGATGCCGGCGTTCTCGAGCTTGGGGTGGTACTTGAAGAGCGACTTGATGAGCAGCTCTTCCGTCCACCGGACGCCGTAGCGCATCGAGCCGATGACGCAGTGGTTCCCGATCACCATCCCGGTGTCGCGCGTGAAGAAGAGATTCGGGAGGGGAGGCAGCGCGTAGCCGCCTTCATTCAAGGCACGGGCGATCGGACCCGCTTCCTCCAGCGCCCCCTCCACCATCAGGCCGACCAGGTCCTCGGCGGGAAGCTCGGCCATCCGCTGGGCGAGCGCGTCGGACGGGACGACGTCGAGGGTGCGGGTGACCAGGAAATCCCGCGCTTCTTTCTGCGCGACGACCTCCGTGACCAGATCCCGGACCTCGTAGACCTCGGCGAACCGCTCCAGCACAGCTACGAAGCGGCGGTGCTCACGCTGGGCCAGATCCAGATCGATGATGTCGTCGTACAGGTAGTCCTCGCGGTTCCCCGGGGTCACGGCGACCAGCTCGGGACCGGGGGTATGCACGAGGACGGCCTTCAGAGGACCGATTTCTGAGGTAACGCGAACCGATGGCATTGTGGTGAAGAATCTACCGGGGGCGTGAACCCCCAAGGCTAACGGTTTGCGAGGGAGTAACTTAGAGCTTCGAGCTCCTGCGCCATGTTCACCGTCTTCACTTCGACGTCCCGCGGCACCTTGAGTTGGACGGGCGCGAAGTTGAGCAGGGCTTTGACCCCCGCCCGCACCAGCCGGTCCGCGACCTCCTGCGCCGCTTCGCCGGGCGTCACGACGATGCCGATGTCCGTCGGCTCCTTCTTCAAATCCGCTTCGAGCTGCTTCACGTCCCGGACCACGAGGCCATTCGATCGGGACCCGATCTTCTTCGGATCCCGGTCGTAGATGGCCGAGACCTCGAAGCCGCGGCGCCGGAAGCCCTCGTAGTGGACCAGGGCGCCGCCGATCTTCCCCGCTCCCACCAGGACCACGCGGTACGCGCGTTCGAGGCCCAGGATTTCGCGGAGGCGGGTGACGAGCGCGGGGACTTCGTATCCCATGCCGCGCTTCCCGAAGGAGCCGAAGAAGGAGAGGTCTTTCCGAACCTGGGCCGAGGTGGCACCGGAGCGTCGGGCGAGCTCTTCGGAAGACACCGTGGTCCGTCCCTGGTCCCGGGTCTGCTCCAGATACTGGAGGTAGAGGGAGAGGCGCCGGACGGTGGATTCGGAAATCTTCCGCATTGTGAATTATTTCACAATTGTCGGCTCCAAATCAAGAGGCGGGCGAAATCCGGAGGCGACAGTGTCTCTGGACGAGACTGGGGATCGAACCCCAGCGCACGGATTTCATCGGCCACCGCCGTCGCCGGCCTGCCGGTCACGCTGGCGAGGACATTTCGGAGCTGTTTCCGCCGCTGCCCGAATGTGGCCACGACGAACCGCCGGAACGCCGTCCCCTGCTCCACCGGGACGAGCGGCGGCTCGAGGGGCGTCAGCCGGATGACCGCGCTGTCCACCTTCGGTGGGGGCCGAAATGCTCCCGCCTTGACCACGAAGAGCTTCTCGACCGTACAGGCGGCCTGGATCCCCACCGACAGCGCGCCATAGGTCTTGGACCCCGGCGGCGCGACGATGCGATCTGCGACTTCCTTCTGGACGAGGAACACGATGCGCGACGGGAGCGGCGGTGTCAGCGCCTTGTCGAGAAGGGGAGACGTGATGTAGTAGGGGATGTTGCCGACAACAGAGAAAACGGGAAGAGGGACGTGGGAAGTGGGAAGAGTGGTCCCAACCGCGGCGTGCCAGTCAACGTCCAGCGCGTCTCCCTCGATCACCGTCACACTTCCCGCTTCCCGCTTCCCGCTTCCCGCTCCCGCCAGCGCGGCGGCAAGCCTGGTATCTTTCTCAATCGCAACCACCCGCGCACCCCGATCCAGGAGCTGCCGCGTGAGGTCCCCCCGGCCGGGGCCGATCTCCAGAACGGTTTCGCCGGGCGCTATCTCGAGAGCATCCGCGATCCTGCCGAGGATCCCGACGTCCGACAGGAAATGCTGGCCGAGGCTCTTTTTGGGCTTCACGCCCGGAGAAGCACAATGGTGCGGTCGTCGGTGGGGTCGGCGCCTTCCGTAAACGCGTCGAGCTCCGTCGTCACGGCATTGAGGATGTCCAGCGTGGGACGTCCGCGCATCCGGCTCACGTGGCCGAGGACGCGCTCCTCGCCGAAGCGCACGCCGCGGAGAGAGGTCGCGTCCGAGATTCCGTCGGTGAAGAGGCAGAGGGTGTCGGCACGCTTGGCCCAGGTCTGCTCCGCATCCGTGGTGCCCCCGACCCCCAGACCGAGCGGGGGGCGGGTGGCTTCGAGGCGGCAGGGCGTACCATCGGACCGGACGACGAAGGCCTGCGGGTGCCCCGCATTCGCGTAGAAGAGCTTCCCCGCCGCCGGATCGATCACTCCATAGAAGAGCGTCAGAAACATTTCGGTCTTCTGCAGCTCGTCGGCCAGCGACTCCTCGAGCAGGGTCATCACCGCCGCGGGGCTCGTCGCCGACTCCGCGTGAATGCCGGACGCCGACATGGCGAGCGCCATGATCAGCGCCGCGCCGAACCCGTGGCTCGACACATCCCCGATCATCACGCCAATCCTGTCCCCAGGCAGCCGCATCAGGTTGTAGAAGTCGCCCCCCACCACTTCGGCGGGGCGGCACCGGGCCGCGACGTCGGCTTTGGCCGCAATCACCAGCGGAGACGGCAGGAGTTTCAGCTGGAGGTCACGCGCCAGCTCGAGCTCCCGGCGCAACCGCTGCTGCTCCAGATCCCGCGACACGAGGCGGGCGTTCGCCAGCGCCGCGCCGATCTGGTTGGCGATGGCGGCGACCAGCTTCCGGTCACCCGTGGTGAAGGCGTCTCCGCCGATGCGATCGGTGAAATTGATGACGCCGATGGGGCGGGACGGGCCGCCCGGCGTGGCGTAGAGGACCGGCACCGACAGGTAGGCGTAGCCGCGGTAGGCCCGGGACTCGCGATTGGCGGCGGCGCTCGCCTCACCCGCCGGCGGGTTGTACGAAAGGATCCGGCCCTCCCGGAATACCCGGGCGGCGATGGATGACGGATCATCCACCTCGATCGGCTCGGCCTCCGACGGATTCATGCCCTGCGCCGCGACGATGCGGAGCACCTTGCCTCCCTCGTCCACGGCCAGCAGGGTCGCGCGGCGGGCCCCCACCACGTCCGATACCTCACGGAGAATCCGGGACGCGGCATCCGAAAGCCGGATGGTGTGCCCAAGGACTTCGCTGATCGTGTAGATCAGGTCGATCTCTTCGTAGCGCGCCGACAGCTCGGCCGCCACCGCCTTGGTCTCTTCCTCGGCCTCGAGCAGAGCGGCGACCGTCTTCGCCAGCGCCCGGGCGTTCACCCGGCCCCGCCCCGCCCTCTTGATCTCGAGCCAGGTGTCCGTGAACCCCGGCACCGCCGTTCTCGTCCAGCCCCGGCCCGCGGCCGCCTCGCCCTGGCGCACGCGCAGCTTCGCCCCGGCGAGGGCGCCCAGGGCTGCGAGGGTACGCTCGAGGCGAGTCAGCCCGCCCGCAGGGTCAGGCAGACGGCGTTTCCCTTGGCGTTGAAATCGACGGCGTCGACGAGGTGGCGGATGACGAAGAGCCCGCGCCCATCTTCCCGCTCCACCCCCTCGGGCGCGGTGGGATCCGGGACGACGGACGGATCGAACCCTTCTCCGGAGTCCGTGACGGTCAACCGGATGAACTCACTCCGGGCTTCGACCCGCACTTCGACCTTCTTGGTGGGGTCCTCGCGATTGCCATAGGTGATCGCGTTCGCGAGGGCCTCGGCCAGGACCGTACGGAGATTGAACTGTACGCGACGGGGAGAGAGAATCCCGGAAGGCGTGTGGGAGGCGACGAGCTCCACCGCTTCCGCAACGAACGACAGGTCCGACGGGACGCGGAGCAGGAGCTCCACGTCCCCCGAATACCCCGCGCGCCGCACTGCGATCTTCACTTCAGAACGCGGCGAGGGCTTCGGCGGGCGTTTTCGCGATGGTGAACAGCGTGTCGAGCTTGGTGAGCTCGAAGAGAGTCTGCAAATCCTCGTTGAGCCCGGCCAGCCGCAAGTCGCCGCCCTGTTCCCGGATCTTCTTCGACAGGGACACGAGCACGCCCAGCCCCGACGAATCGATGTAGCCCGTGGTCGAGAAATCCATCACGAACTTCCGGGCGCCACCCTCCAGGGATTCGAGGACCTTCTGCTTCAGCTCCTGGCGGTTGCCGACGATGAGCTGGCCGTCCACGCCGACCACCACGACGCCTTTGGCGTCCTTCTTGATACTGAAGGTCATGCCTTGCTCCCCGAGAGTGATTTGAACTTCGCCTTCAGGGCCTGCTGCACGGCCGGCTCCACCAGGGCCGAAACGTCTCCACCGAAGCGCGCGACCTCGCGCACCAGACTCGAGCTCAAGTACGTCAGGTCGAACGCCGGGACCAGGAACACCGTTTCGAGCGCCGGCGCCAGCGTGCGGTTCATCAGAGCCATCTGAAATTCATATTCGAAGTCCGAGACGGCCCGGAGTCCCCGGATCAGGATCGTCGCGCCCACCTGCTTCGCGAAGTCCACCAGCAGTCCGTCGAACGACCGGACCTCGACGTTCGGCACTTTGACCGTCTCCCGAATCAACGCCACCCGCTCCTCCAATGTAAAGAGCGGCTGCTTGGACACGTTGACGGCCACCGCCACCACCACCTTGTCCGAAAACGCCAGAGACCGGCGGATCAGGTCCGCGTGGCCCCGGGTGACGGGGTCGAAGGAGCCGGGGTACACCGCGATCCGGGTCATCGTCACGCGTAGAAGAAGGTGATGGCCGTGTCGCCATAGCGGCGGCTGTCGTCCCCCTGCACCGGGGTGTCGGCCGAGTGCTCCACCGCAAAGATGCGTGCGAAAGGCGCCGTGCGAAACAGCGCCGAGAGCCGTTCGGCGGCGGGGTCGGCGTAGGGTGGGTCCGCGAACGCCACGTCGTACTGCCCCGGCTGGAGACGTTCGACGAACTTGAGCGCGTCCGCCCGGTGCACCGTCACCCGGTCTTCCACCTTCAGGGTTTCGATGTTCGCGCGCAGGGCATCGAGGGCGGGACGGGCCCGCTCGACGAAATCCGCGCTCGTGGCACCGCGGGACAAGGCCTCGAGCCCGAGCGCTCCCGACCCCGCAAACAGATCGAGGACGCGGGCACCGGGGATGGAAGTCTGGAGAATGCTGAACCAGGCTTCCCGCACCCGTCCCGATGTGGGACGCGTCTTGTCGCCGGCAGGCGTTTTCAACCGGCGGCGCCGGAACTCCCCCGCCACGATTTCGATCACGCCCGTTCCCAGGCTGAAGCCTGGGCTCGGCAAAGCACAACGCTTGAAGCCTGGCGCCGAATCACGCCGCGGCACTCGGCGCGCCACTCGGCGCAATCGACGCAACCTTGGCCTGGAGCCGGAAACGCCCCTGCCACTCGTCGCGCTCGAGCCGGAACGCCACATCGAGCGGACTGGTGAGCCAGGCGTCCGGCACCTGATCGGCCCACCGGAACCCGATGGCGTCGAGCACGCCTGAGCCGTCGTCGAGCTTGAACTTCAGGTGATTCGCGCCCACGCGACGGGCGTCCACGGCCCGGGCACCCCGCACGCCGAATACCGGAGCGGGATTCCCCGCGCCGCACGGTTCGAGGTAGCGCATCAGGCGCTCGAGGTCGTCACTCACCGAGCCCAGCGGCAGCTCCAGGTCGACCCGCTGCGCGGGGGCCAGATCTTCCGGCGTGAGGATCCGAGCCGCGGCGGCCAGGAAGCCCTCGCGGAATTCCTCGAACCGGGAGCGCTTGATGGTGAGCCCCGCGGCCATGGTGTGCCCGCCGTACTTCTCGAGACACCCGCCCACCTCGTGCAGCGCTTCGTGGAGATCGAACCCGAGTACGCTGCGCCCC
>DATNDQ010000113.1:0-10635 GCA_035553475.1 Gemmatimonadales bacterium | reverse complement strand
TGTTGGTCGCGACGCTCCGCAGCCTGCGGAACGTGGACGCGGGGTTTTCCACGGACCATCAGCTGAGCATCGAGCTGGACAGCCGAGGCACCCCGTACGAGAGCGCGGGACTGGATCAATTTGTGGATGGGCTAGTGACTCGCGCCGCGCGCCTTCCGGGCGTGCGGTCGGCGGCGCTCTCAGAGGCGGCGCCGATTTTCGGCGGCCGCGGCTGGCGTCCGGCCATCGCGGTCGAAGGCTACACCCCGAAGCCCGACGAGAGCATGGGATGCACCTTCGACGCGGTGAGTCCAGGGTTCTTCACCACGATGGGCATCGGTCTGCGCAGAGGGCGGGACTTCACCGATGGCGATCGGGGGGCCGGCGGGGTGGCGATCGTCAACGATGCGTTCGTCCATCAATACCTGCGTGACCGTGACCCCTTGGGAGCGACTATCCACACGGTGCAGGGAGCGGACACGCTCCTCATGCAGATCGTCGGCGTGGTGGGAGACGCCCGCTATGCCGACTTGCGGGCCCCGGCGACCCCAATGGCATACATCCCGCTCGCACAATTCGAACGGATCCCGGTGCTGGGTCGTCTGGTGGTGCTTACCCTCTCCGTGCGCACCGTGGGTGACGATCGGGCCGTTGCGACCGCACTCCGGAACGCGGTATTCACCGAGGCGCCGGCGACGCAGGCCTACGGTCCCGAGACGATCGAAGCATCCGTCGACGCCTCGCTTAATCGCGAAACGCTGACCGCCGAGATCGCGACGCTGTTCGGGGTCGTGGCACTGATTCTGGCCGCCATCGGGCTCTACGGGGTGGTGTCGTACCGGGTCTCCCAACGCACGCGGGAGATCGGCGTGCGCATGGCTCTCGGCGCTGCGGCGCCGGACGTCGTGTGGCTCGTATTCCGGCAGGCCCTCGCGCTGGTGGCGATCGGTGTGCTGGTGGGCGCCCCGCTCACGCTCGCGAGCGGCAAGGCGATCGCCGCGGAGCTCTACGGACTGGGGCACGATCCCTTCTACGTGCTCGGTGCGGGGGTGTTATTGGTGGGAGTGGCCGTGGCGGCGAGCGCGCTCCCCGCGCGCCGCGCCGCTACGGTGGACCCGCTGATCGCGCTCCGGTCAGACTAAGCGGGAGCGTTGCCGGGTCCCTTCATCATGAAGAAGATCGACCCCAGTGCGGCCACCACCACCAGCACGTTGGTGACGAGCACTGGACCGGAATGAATCAACCAGCCGTACACGAGCCAGACGCACGCGCTGGTCGCCTGGATCACGCGCAGCGTGATCGGCCGTTTGAAGAAGTACGAGGACACCGTCATCGTCGTCGCCACCCAGCCTGCCCATACCTCCATGAGGTCTCCCGGAACTAGAGAAGTGCCCGCAACGCCGCGTGGTGCGTCCGGCTCGATGTGACCCGCTTCCCGCTCTTGAGCGTGATCTCGTACTCGCCGTGCCCCGCCGGCTCGAGCCGGGCGACCTGGTCCAGATTGACGATAACAGACCGGTGTACTCGCACGAAGCGTTCGGGAGGCAGCTTGGCGGTGAGACCCGTGAGGGTTTCCCGGATGAGGTGGGCCCTGCCTCCGATGTACAACCGGACGTAGTTCGACGCCCCCTCGGCCCACTCGATCTCGGCCGCCTTGACGAAATACAGGTGCTTCGGTGCGCGCACCAGGAAGCGCTCGGGGTAGGGGGCCCGGGAGGCCAGAGACCGCAGCAGGGCCTTTACTTCGGCTCCCAGCGTGGCGCGTCCCCCCAGGAGTGTGGCCTCCGCACGGCCGAGTGCCTGGGCGAACCGCTCGGCGTCGAAGGGCTTCAGGAGATAGTCGACGGCCCCCACGTCAAATGCCTTCACGGCGTGGGCGTCGTGTGCCGTCACGAAGATCACGGCCGGAGGGCGCGCCCCGTCGGAAAGAGCGGCCAGGACTTCGAGGCCGTCCAGCCCCGGCATCTTGATGTCGAGGAAAACGATCTCGGGGTGGTGCTCGAGAATCGCCTCGACGGCGGCCGGTCCATCCCCCGCTTCGGCGACGATCGTGTGAGCCTGGCCGGCTTCGAGCATTCGCCGCACCCGCTCGCGGGCGAGTGGCTCGTCGTCGGCGATGACCACCCGTCGCCGGCTCACGACGGCGGTCGTGTGCGCCAGGGGATCGCAACGCGGACTCGTCCACCACCACGGGGCCCGGCGGGGGTCAGGGTGAGAGATTGGTCGGCGCCGTACAACTGCGTCAGGCGGTCGCGGGTGTTGGTCAAGCCGACCCCTGCCGCCGCATCGTGCGCCGGGCCGGGACCATCGTCGGTCACTGTGATGGCCAGTTGATGGTCCTCATGCCTGGCCGTGACGTCGAGCCGCCCAGGTCCCGGCTTCACGGCCAGGCCGTGCTCGAGGGCGTTCTCGAGCAGGGGTTGAAGGATGAAGGCGGGGACGAGCGCGTCCCTCGAGTCGGGAGCCACCTCGATCAGGACCGTGAGCCGGTCCCGGAACCGTACCCGCATGATCGAGAGGTAGCGGTCGACGAGCGCCAGCTCCTCCCCGAGTGTGATTTCCTGTGTGCCTGGATACGCGAGTGTGGTGCGGAGGAGATCGGCCAGCTCGGTGAGCATCCGGTCGGCCCCCGGGACGTCCGAGTGCATGAGGGTGACGGCGGCGTTGAGGGTGTTGAACAGGAAGTGCGGGTGGAGCTGTGATCGCAGCGCCTCGAGTTGCGCATGCGTGAGCCGTTCCCGCAGCTCCACCGCCTGATGCTCCCGCTCCTGCTCTCCACGATAAAATTCGACCGCCTGTGCCGCGAGGACGATGACCCAGAGGTTGTACATCCCGCCCACGAAACTCGAGGGACGGATCAGGTTCGTGGTGAACACGGCGACCTCGAGCTCCTCGACCCCGAAACGCATGACGAGGAACAGGGCGACGGTGGCGCCGAGAATGAGGGGCAGGTTGCGTTGCCAATGCGTCCGGGCAAGGGGGAAGCGCCGCACCAGAAGGACGAGGGGTGGAACGAAGAACGCGATGCCGTAATGGCCGACGAGGTTGGACGCGAGTACCTCGGTCCAAGTGACCACAATCCCGTGGCGGAGGGCGGACACTTCGTCCTGGAGAGCTCCCATGAGGCCCAGCACCGTGTAGATGGCGCCCCCCCATCCCCAGAGGCCGAGCCAGGTCCGGATCCAGTGCCGATGTGTGCGAGTCATGGCCTCTAAACTATCCATCCGTCGTCCCCAGGCTCGGACCGTTGGTCCCTCCGCAGGGCAGGGTCGTCCCCTGCTGTTGGTCGGGCGGGAGCCGGGTGTCCTACACTCCCGTCGTGCTGATTCCACTGCTCCTGGCCCTGACCCAAGCTGGCGATTCATCCCCGGCGCTCGCGTTGCCTCGACGGGTCGACGCCGGCGTAAGCATTGATGGACGGCTGGACGAGCCGGTATGGAGCGAGGCCGTGATGCTCCGCGGCTTTTCCCAGTACCTCCCGAACGACAACCGCCCGGCCGATGACTCGACGACAGTACTCGTCTGGTATTCGCCGACCGCCATATACTTCGGCATCCGCGCATACCAGGACCCTGCGAGCGTTCGCGCCACGCTCGCGGATCGAGACAAGATCTCGGGTGACGACTACGTCCAGATTCTGCTCGATACCTATCACGACCGGCAGCAGGCCCTGGTGTTCGGAGTGAACCCCCTCGGCGTGCAGGGGGACGGAGTCGTCGTCGACGCTCCCCGCCAGGTGGCGCAGACCCTGTCACCGACGAGCACGGGTGCCTACACGCTCGACCTGACCCCCGATTACGTCTACGAATCGAAGGGGCACGTCACCGCCTGGGGGTACGAGGTCGAAGTCAGGATTCCCTTCAAGACCCTCCGTTATCAGACCGCAGACCCTCAGGACTGGGGCCTCAATGTGATTCGGGTAGTCCAGGCGACCGGGCACACCTTGACCTGGACTCGCGTCCTCCAGACGCGCTCGTCGTTCCTGGGTCAGAGCGGCTCGCTCACCGGCCTCACCGGGCTGCGTCGCGGTATCGTGCTGGACGTAACGCCGGAGGTGACCAGTACTGTGACCGGTGCTCCGGGGTCCCCGGGGTGGACCTACCTGGGCGGAACCCCTCGGGTGGGAGCCACGGGGCGTTGGGGCGTAACTCCCAATCTGACGTTCAACGGCACCATCCATCCGGATTTCTCGCAAGTCGAGGCGGACATTCCCCAAATTCAGCTCGACCCGCGCTTCGCGCTGAACTATCCTGAAAAGCGCCCGTTCTTCCTGGATGGTCTCGAGCTCTTTCAAACACCGCTGCAGCTCATTTACACGCGTCGCCTCGTGGACCCGGACGGTGCGGCCAAGCTGACGGGGAAGGTGGGATCGACCACCGTCGCGGCGCTCTCCGGGATAGACGGCGCGGACGGATCGGCCGGCGGAACGGATCATCCGTTCATGAACGCGCTTCGCGTCCGGCAGGATCTCGGGGGACAAAACAGCGCCGGCCTGGTTTATACCGATCGAACGGATGGTGCGGGATTCAATCGCGTCGGCGCGCTCGACGCCCGGGTGCTGTTGGGCGGGGCGTGGGATTTCACAGCGCAGGGCGGCGCCAGCGCGACACGCGATTCGGCCGCGGCGCCAGTGCGCTGGGGTCCCGTCTGGCGCGCCGCCCTTACGCACTCCGGGCGGCATTTCAGCCTCACGGCGACGAGCCGCGGGTATGGCGAGCACTTCGAGTCCACCAGCGGGTTCATCGCCCGGACCAACTACGCCGTGGCGACCGCTGTGCCCAGCTATACGATCGTCGGCGTGCCGGGATCCTGGATCGAAAGCTTCAACGCCAACGTCTACCTCGCGGGCGTCTGGGAGCAATTCCGCAATTTCACAGCCGGGCAAGCCCCCGATACGCGTCAGGCCGACTTCGCCACTGGACTGACGCTCCGGGGCGGCTGGCAGCTCGGCGCCGCCTGGTCCATCGAATCGTTCGGTTATCCCGCATTCCTGTACACCGACTACCGGGTCGAGCGTGTCCGCGGGGCGGTCGTCGATACCATCCCGTTCACCGGCACCCCGCATCTGCCCAACCGGGACTTCGCCGGCAGCGTTCAGACGCCGAGTTTCCAGAAGTTCTCGCTCGTAGCGTCGGTCCTGGTGGGGCGGAATGACGACAACTTCTTCGAATGGGCGAGCGCGCACCTGCTCATTGGAAACCTGGATCTCATCTGGCGGCCGACGGACCGTCTGCGGACCGAATTGATCTACGATCACCAGCAAGTGAACCGGCCATCGGATGGGAGCACGGTGTCCCTGGTCCGCATACCGCGTCTGAAGCTGGAATACCAGCTGGCACGGCCGATCTTCTTCCGGGTGATTGGGCAATACACGTCGAATCACACGGATGCGCTGCGGGATGACTCGCGGACCAACGGTGCCATTCTGATTCGCGACCCCTTGACGGGGACCTTCACGCGAACCCAACCGAGCACCCAGAACACGTTCCGGCTCGACTGGCTGTTCTCCTACCATCCCACGCCCGGAACCGTGGCCTACGTGGGATACGGCTCGAGCCTCACCGAGCCCACGCCCTTTCAGTTCCGGGGCCTGGCCCGGACCGCGGACGGATTTTTCGTCAAGCTCAGCTACCTGTTCCGGGCGTAGCCCTATTTCTTGAACATGAAGTAGACCGCCCCGCAGAGGCAGAGTCCGGCCCAGAGAAAATTGAGCCGGAGCGGCTGCCGCATATAGAGGAGGGCAAAGGGCACGAACACGCTGAGCGTGATGACTTCCTGGAGCATCTTGAGCTGGCCGAGGCTCAGGGTGGTGTAGCCGATGCGATTCCCCGGGACCTGGAGCAGGTACTCGAAGAACGCGATCCCCCAGCTCACCAACGCGGCCACGATCCAGGGCTTGTCGTGCAGGTTCTTGAGATGCGCGTACCACGCGAAGGTCATGAAGGTGTTGGAGCAGATCAGCAACAGAATGGTCTTGAGCACCGGTGACATCGCGGGGCCTGGTTTAGGGATGCTGAATTTTACCACTCCGGGGCCCGCTGACCGCCATTTTCGGACCACTGGTCCCCGCCGAAACCCCGTTCGCCACACCCCCGTTGTGTTCGGGGTCTCCCGGCCGTTGCTTCCTCCATTCACCCACTCCGGAGTACCGATGCGTACCCTCAGCACCCTGGTTCTTGTCGCCGTCGTCGCTTCACCCCTGGCCGCGCAGGGGAATCCTCTGTCCACCGCGGTGCAGCACATGGGACGCGGTCATGCCAAGAGCTTGCTTGCCGCCGCGCAGGCCATGCCGGCTGACAAGTACAACTTCAAGCCCACGCCCGCCCAGATGTCGTTCGGAGAGATCATCGCGCATATCGCGGATGACAATGGCATCACGTGTGGAGCGATTGGCGGGAAGACGCTGGGTGGTGCGAAGGTGGCGGGCTCCGACTCCAAGGAGAAGCTGGTGGCCGCCCTCGAGGCGTCGCTGACCTTCTGCAACGCGGCTCTCGCGGGGTTGGCGGATGCGAAGCTCGGCGACCAGGTCTCGTGGTACGGGTCGAACACCACCCGCGCCATGGCCGCCGTCGGTCTCGTCGACGACTGGGCGGATCACTACGCCATGCAGGCGATGTATTTGCGGTTGAACGGCGTCCTGCCGCCGACGGCGCAGCAGGGAGGGATGTAAGGGAAGCAGCGATCAGCCGTCAGCCATCAGCAGGTGCCTGCTGACGGCTGACGGCTGATGGCGGCCTTTCTCTACGACGTCCGCACCGTCACTTTCTCTGGAGTCACCTGGGTTGGCGCCGGGGGCTCCGGGTCCGAGCCGAAGATCATCTCGTTCACGCCGATCACCGTCCAACCTTCCCGAGCCTTGATCATCTGTCTCTCCCTGTTGGAGTGATCTTCATCCGGCCTTGCGCAGGTCCCAGCAGCGCACTTCCGGGGGGCATGCCTCCACCCGCCGGCGCATCATTTCATCGAGTCGCGTGAACCCGGCGACGAGGCGGTCGATCGATGGGTGATCCCAGGCGTCCTGGCGAGTGACGTGTGCGAGCGTGGCCGCCAGCTCTCCTTCTTCGTGGAGACGGCGGTCTTCGGTGGACCGCACGATTTCGCGAGCGAGCTTGCTGAGCTGCTGTCGCGCCGCGGGGATATTCGGCGAGTCACGAAGCAGCTCCGCCCGCCCCCGGGCTTCGGCCACATCTTCGGCCAACGGAATGAGGCGTGCCGGACCGAACAGCTGGTCCACGAGTACTTGCATCGTCCACGACTGTTTCGGCTCGACCATCACGACCTCCGGTTGCGAACCCAGCCTCTTCTGTGGCAACACCTGTGCCTCCCTAAGTCATTCCCTCCCAACGTGGTATGCCAGTCCTGAGCGACTCGAACTCCGACGGTGACTCAGGTTTTGACGGAGGGTCCTTTCAATGTGAAGGGATTGTGAATTTCCGGTCGGGAGTCATGTTACTGCTAGGTTTGCGCGGTTTTGGGCTTACTCGATTTCTGGTGCTACAGAATGGTGCATGTCGCCCAGCAGTCCTGCCCGATCGGTCCGCCATGACAGCGCGCCGCTCCCCCCGGCGCAAGCCGATGGACCAAGCCGCCCGTGCGGCCTTCCTCGATTCGATTCTCGAGAGCTCAACCGAGTACTCGATCGTGGCGACGGACCCGGACGGGCGGATCATCGCCTGGAACGAGGGCGCCCGCCGTATTTACGGCTACGAGGAGAATGAGGTCGCCGGGAAGAGCACATTCCTCTTGAGCGATCCGGAGGACGTCCGGTCGGGGCGTGCTCAGCAGATACTTGAAGCCGTGCGGGATGCGGGGTCGTGGTCGGGCGAGATCAAACGCCGGCGGAAGGACGGGTCGGGCTTCACGGCTTTCGTCACGATCACCCTCCGCCACAACGCGAAGGGACGCCTCGAGGGATTCACCTTGATCTCCCGGGACATCTCAGAGGCGAAGCAGCTCACGGCGCAGGCGACCGCGTCGCAGGAGCTCCTCGCGAGTGCCTTCGAAGTCTCGCCGCATGGTCTCGTCTTGACGGATCCCGAGGGCAACATCGTCCTCGTGAACCGGCAAGCCTGCGAGATTTTTGGATATCCGGAAGCCGACCTCCTGGGACGGTCTGTCGATCTGCTGCTGCCGGCCCGCGCTCGCGCCGAGCACGTCAACCATCGAGCGGCGTATCGGCGGGCCCCGACCGCTCGCCAGATGGGCGCCGGTCGGGAGCTACAGGCTCTGCGCAAGGATGGTCGGGAAATCATCGTTGAAGTAGGGCTCGCGCCCGTCCTGCAGGGCGGACAGACCTACGTGATCGCATCCATCGTTGACGTCACCAAGCGCAAGGAAACCCAATCTCGGCTCGAATGGCTATCGCTCGCCGTGGAGCAGAGCCCGATTGCCGTGATCATGACGGACCTCGACGGTCACATCCAATACGTGAATGCCGCTTTCACCCGAAATACCGGGTACCGGGCCGAGGAGGTCCTGGGGAAGACTCCCAGCATCCTGAAGTCCGGGGAGACCTCGCCCGCCGTCTACCGGGACCTGTGGGCCACGATCCGCGCGGGCCAGGTCTGGCACGGCGATCTGGTAAACCGCCGGAAGGACGGGACGTTGTACGAGGATGCGATGTGGGTGTTTCCCGTGACAGATAGCCACGGGCAAGTCGTCCGGCTTCTGGCCCTCAAGGAGGACGTCTCGAAAAAGCGTTCTCTCGAAGCTCAGTTGCGCCAGGCGCAACGCATGGAGTCCATCGGACGCCTGGCCGGAGGCGTCGCGCACGACTTCAATAACGTCCTGACCGCCATCTTCGGGTACACCGAACTGGTGACGGAAACGCTCGCTCCGGACGCGCCGCAGCGGGAGGATCTCGAGGAGGTCCGCAAGGCGGCCCAGCGCGCGTCCGGCCTTACCCGTCAGCTGCTCGCCTTCAGCCGCCAGCAGGTGTTGCAGCCGGTCGTCGCGGAGACGAACGAGTTGGTCATGAACCTGGAAAAAATGCTCCGTCGGATCGTCGGCGAGGATATCAAGCTGAGGATTGCCCTGAGCCCAGCTGCGGGGAACGTCCGCGTCGACCCGGGTCAATTCGACCAGGTGCTGATGAACCTCGTGGTGAATGCTCGTGACGCCATGCCCAAGGGCGGCTCACTCGTGATCGAAACCGCGAACACGGATCTCGACGAGCATTACGCAATGGAGCACCAGACGGTTATTCCGGGCCCGTATGTGCTCATCGCGGTGAGTGACACCGGGAGCGGTATCCCGCCCGCGGTGCGGAGCCGGATTTTCGAGCCCTTCTTCACTACCAAGGAGATCGGCAAGGGGACGGGGCTCGGACTCTCCACGGTGTACGGCATCATCAAGCAGTCGGGCGGGTACGTGTGGGTCTACAGCGAGATGGGGAAGGGGACGACCTTCAAGATCTACTTGCCACGGGTAGAAGCCGCGGCCGATACGGGTGAGTCCCCCGTCCAGCCCAAGGAACTCCGCGGGATCGAAACGGTGCTGCTGGCTGAAGACGACGAAACGCTCAGCAACCTGACGACGGGGATTCTACGGAAGCTGGGGTACACCGTGCTGACTGCCACCACGCCGGACAAGGCCCGGGCTCTCGCACGTGACCACAATGGCCACATTCACCTCCTCCTGACGGACGTCGTGATGCCGGGCTCGTCAGGCCGCGACCTGGCGCGCGATCTCGCCAAGTCACGGCCCCAGACGAAGGTCCTGTTCATCTCAGGCTATACGGGCGAAGCCATGATTCAGCATGGCCTCACCGAACCGGGTTTGAACTACCTCCAGAAGCCGTACACTCCCAGTGTGCTCGCCGCGAAAGTGCGCGAGGTGCTGTCCAAGTAATTCGAAGGCCGCACTCAGTTGGTGATCGGTGTGGCCACGTACGCCACAGCCTTCTTGGTCACGTGATCGATCATCCGGCCCGTAATCTGACCCGCCTCGTTGATGTCCTTGGCTGAAAAGATCTGATCGGGGAAGTCGGGGCCTGCGAGGTCCTGCACCCGGTACATCTGGCCATTCTGCCACAGCAGGCCGTAGCAGGTCACATCACCGCAGGAAAGCCCCACGACCTGACCCGCCGTGTTGACTCCCAGTGCCTGACTCGATTGATCGCCGGGCAGCCGGCCGAGGTCCTGCATGCCGGTGGCGCGCGTCCAGACGAACGCCCGCAGGCTGTCGCCGGCAAAGTCCCCATCGGGGGGATTGGCGAACCCGACGACGATCGAGCCATTGGCATTGATCGACATCGGCGTATTCCAGTATTGGCCGTGAAGGTCACCCAGGTCGATCACCTGATCGCCATCCCACATGAGCGCGTGCCGTGCGCTCTTCCGGCCGACCGCCACATCGCAGTCTCCCGAAATGCCGACCACCTGACCGCGGTCGTTGTTGGCCGTCGCGGCGGACGTCGAATCGCCGGCGTAAGGACGGAGCTGGCGCTTCGAGGCGTCGTGCGTGCTCCAAACGGTCGCACGAAATTGGAGTACCTGCGGCGTGTTGCACGTCGGGTCATGCACGGCCGTCTCGGCCCAGCCCACCACGTCACCGCGTGCGTTCACGCTCGTCGCGAATCCATTTTCTCCGCCCCAGGTCGGCAGGGCGTGCATGGCGCCCCCGTAGTAGGCGAAGCCGAGACAGACCTTCCCCGCG
>DATNDQ010000112.1:0-4324 GCA_035553475.1 Gemmatimonadales bacterium | reverse complement strand
CCCACCAGCACCCAGGGCACACTGTGCGGCGCGAGGGGTGTGCGCCGGAAGTCGCGCCGTGCGCCGAGGAAACGGGCGGCGACGAGCGCGGAGACGCCCGCGCTGATGTGCACGACCGTCCCGCCGGCGAAGTCGAGGGCGCCCAGGTGCCCGAGCCAGCCGCCGACCCCCCAGACCCAGTGCGCCAGCGGGGCGTAGACGACGAGCGACCAGATGACCAGAAACACGACGTAGGCACGGAAGCGCATGCGCTCGACGATCGCGCCGGAGATCAGCGCGGGCGTGATCACCGCGAACATCCCCTGGAAGACGGCGTGCGCTTGTTGGGGAATCGTCGCGGCGTAGGCGGGGTTGGGCTCGAGGCCGACGTTGTGGAACGCGACCCAGGCCAGTCCGCCGATCCAGGCTGTGCCCGGAGCGAAGGCCAAAGAGTAGCCGATCAAGACCCAGAGCACGCCCACCGCACCGAGCGCCACCACGCTCATCATCATGGTGTTGAGGGTGTTCTTCGAGCGGACCAACCCGCCGTAGAAGCAGGCCAGGCCGACGGTCATAAGGAGGACGAGGGCGCTGGACATCAGCACCCAGGCGGTATCGCCGGCGGAGATCATTGCTCCTCCGCGCGGATCGCCGCCTGCTGAACCTCGTTGGCGTTCACCGCCGTGAGCGCGTCGTTGTCCCGTTCCCCGGTGCGGATCCGGACCACCCGGTCGAGGGGCTGGACGAAGATCTTGCCGTCACCCACTTCGCCGGTGCGGGCGGACGAGAGGATGGCCTGGATCGTCGGCTCGACGAAGGGCTCCGAGCACGCCATCTCGATGCGGATCTTCTCGTGGAATTCCATCACCACCGTGGAGCCCCGGTATTGACTCAGGATTTCGTGTTCGCCTCCGTGCCCGCTCACGCGGCTGAGCGTGATGCCGGTGACGCCGGCGCGAAAGAGCGCCGCCTTGACCTCGGGCAGGCGTTCCGGGCGAACGATCGCGGTGATGAGTTTCATCGAAGGGGCTCCCGTTTCAACCGTGGACGTTGCAGAACTCGCCGCAGCCAGGGATTCACGTTACAATCTCGGCCCTATGCGCAAACCGACCACCCTGCTCCTCGTGCTGGCCGCGGGTCTGTCGTGCAGCAAGGACTCAGGCACCGGACCGACGTTCCCCGCCAGCATCAGCGTCATCCCGGACAGCACGACGGTGAATCTGTTCGACCACGTGCAGCTCCGCGCGGTGGTGATCAACAACAAGGGCGACACGCTGAACGAGGCGGTCAGCTGGTCGGCCTCTCCACCCACGGTCGCCTTTGTCTCCCCGACCGGCCTCACGCAGGGATTGAGCCGCGGAACGGCAACCATCCACGCGGCCTTGAACGGCGTGGAAGGGTTGGCGCGCGTCAAGGTGAAGATCACGGTCATTCAGGTGCAGTTGCAACCGACCGGGGGCACCCTGCAGGTCGGCGACACCCTGCGCATCAGGGACACCCTCATCACGGCCAACGGGCAGCTGCCCGACGACTCGATCGTGACCTGGACCAGCTCCGACACGACCAAGGCGGTGGTCTCCGCGAGTGGCCTGGTGACCGGACGCGCTCAAGGATCGGTCACTATCTCCGCCCAGGTGGACTCGGCGATCTCGCACGCCACCTTTACCCTCCCGGAGCCGGTGACGAAAGTCACGATGTCGGCGCACGTCGATACACTGCGGCAGGACTCGGCCTTCTCGGTCACCATCGTGGAGCTGGGCACCGCGAACGACACCTTGAGCAGGCTACCCACCTGGACCAGCTCCGACACTTCGGTGGCCAAGATCTCCACAAACGTCACGCAAGCGACGATCGGAGGTTACAAGGCCGGCCGTGCGGTGATCCGTGCCCAGGTCGGGAGCGTCTTCGACAGCTGCGTGGTGGTCGTGGTGCGTCCGTCCGTGGCGGTTATCCAACTGGCGCCCGCCGTCGACACTCTCCTGGCGGATTCGCTGGTCGTCTACACCTCCACGGTCAAGGACTCCGTCGGCGTGACGCTGAACGGACGCACCGTGACCTGGGCCAGCGCCGACACCGCCATCGCCACGGTCACGCCTGCGGGTATCGCTACCGCGCACGGCGCCGGCACGACCTATATCAGGGCCACGGCCGATTCGAGAACGGACTCCGCGAAGATCGTCTCGATCCGGCCGACGGTCACGACGTTGGCGCTGCGCCCGGATTCCGGGCATTTCCTCACGCGGCAGAGCATCCAGCTGACCGCACTGATGACCGACTCGGTGGGCGACTCACTCGTCCGCCCCGTTACGTGGACCAGCCTCGCGCCCGGCACCGCCTCCGTCACGTCAACCGGGTTGGTAACGGGAATCGCGGCCGGGGCCGCGAATATCAGGGCCCAGATTGACGCAAGAGTGGACACCGCACACCTGACGGTCGACACCGTCTTCGCGCACCCTGTGGAGATCCGGTCGAGCGCGTCGTTCGCTTGTGTGCGAAACGCGGACGGCCATGTGGCCTGTTGGGGAGCCAATCAGGCGGGGGAGACGGGACATTTGCCCGAGGCGACCCCATGCGACACCCTGGTCTCCTGCATCGGTACTCCGACCGCGGTCAGTGGAGGCCTCGCGTTCACGTCGATCGTGACGGGCGGGACCCACACTTGCGGGCTGGTATCGGGTGGTCAGGCGTACTGCTGGGGATTAGCGAACTACGGGCAAGTTGGGAACGGTCCGTCCGTCTCCTGCGGCGCCGGTCAATGCACCCAGGGGCCGATCGCCCTCAACGGGGGCCTGACCTTCCTTTCACTATCTGCGGGCCAGGATTTCACCTGCGGGATCGCGACCGACAGCACGGCGTGGTGCTGGGGATTCAACGGGGACTATCAGCTGGGTGGGGATTCAGTGAATGCCGGCGCGCATAACGCGCCTATTCCCGTCTATGGCAACCACAAGTTTGCCCGCATCGCCCTCGGGGCCCTTCACGCGTGCGGGATCACGGGTGACGGAACGGCCTACTGCTGGGGGAAAAACGGGGAGGGGGAAGTCGGCATCGACTCGATGAATCCCGGCGGCGCGGATTACCAGATCAGAGTCCCGACTCCGGTTCTCGGCAACCACACCTTCACGGACATCGTGTCTGGGTGGTACCACACCTGCGGCCTCGTCGCCGACGGAACGACCTATTGCTGGGGATCAAACGGATACGGCATGCTCGGCAACGGCACGACCGACGTGGCGTGGATGCCGACGGTGATCCCCAACGGGTGGAGATTCAGCAGCCTCACCGCCGGGATGTGGAATACCTGCGGGACCACTACGGGCGGGACGTCGGAATGCTGGGGGCTCAATACGGCGGGTCAACTTGGCATCGGCACAACCGGCGGGCAGTCCGTGTCTCCAGTACCGCCCAACGGGGGGCCGTATAGCATACTGTCTCCTGGCGAGTACTTCATCTGCGGAATCCAGAGCGGCGGGACACTCTATTGCTGGGGAGACAACTACATCGGTGAGCTAGGGATCGGACCGGAAACGGCACCTGTGCCCACACCGATTCCCGTAATCGGTCAGCCGTGACGTCGCCTAGCCGGCGACGATCCTCGACAGGTCCGCCACCAGCCGGTAGGCGTCCTGATCCTTCTTGATGCCGCCCGTCAAGACGACGAGGACGTACCTGCGCCCGTTGGGCAGGGCGACGATCGCGGCGTCATGATACACCACGCTTTCGATCCATCCGGTCTTGTGGTAGACCTTGGCTCCCGCCGGCAATCCCGCCGGGATGCCCTCGGTAAAGTGCTGGCGGGACAGAATCGCCAGCATCGAATCGCAGGACGACGCCGAGGCCGCGCGGTGCGTCACCAGCGCAGCCAGCAGCACGCCCAGGTCACGCGCGGTCGTCGTGTTGTTCTTCCCCGCCCGGTACGCCTTTCCGTCCTCGACCCCGCGTAGCACCAGAATCGAGTCGGCACCGAGCTCGTGCGCCGTGGCGTTCGCCCGCTGCGCGCCGATCCGCTCGATCAACACGTCGGTCGCCAGGTTGCTCGACACGGTTTCCATCAGCTCGAGCAGGTGCCGGACGGATACGCGATGACCGACCAGCTCGTAGAGAGTGCTGTCGGAATCGTCCGACTTGTCGACCGTGAACGGAGACCCGTCCACCAGCGACGGAAAGGTGTCGTGCACCAGCAACGAATCGGAGAGGGAGATCATGCCCGCGTCCTGGTCCCGGAAGAGCTGGATCATCACGGGAAGCTTCATGGTGCTGGCCGCATGGAACCGCTGGAGCCCGTCGATCGCCAGGGTGTCCCCGGTCATCAGGTCCCGATAGTAGAGACCCACCCCGGTCGAGG
>DATNDQ010000111.1:0-6634 GCA_035553475.1 Gemmatimonadales bacterium | reverse complement strand
TCGGGGTTCCGCCCGTCCCGCTTTCCGCCCGTTCCGAATCCCCCCATAGCCGATGGGCACATGCGGCTCGTCGGGGGAACGGTGACGTTCGATTCCCGGCAGATGGTGCGGACCCGGCTGGGGGATGGGATGATGGCGGGGGGCAGCTGGACGAGCGTCACACTGAGTCTCGACCTGAGCGCCCACGACGTGCTCGGGAGCGACTACTCGTTCCGGCGCTACTCAATGCGGATCGAGCACCAGCAGCGTTGGGGGAATGCCGGCGTCACGACCGTCACCGCCGTTGGGGGGATCTCGACCGGGTTCACACCCCCCCAGCAGTACTTCACGGTCGGCTACGGAATCCAGGTGCTCGCCGCGGAGGGATCGGCGTTCAACACCCTCTCACGAGGAGAATTCGCCGGTACGCGCGCGGCGATGGTCCTGGTTCGACACGACTTCGGGCGACTCCCGCTCATCCCCATCACGTTCAGCCTGCATGGCGGCGCGTTCTGGAGCGTCTTGCGCTCGCAACTGGCGGCACCGGGCGACACGTCCCTGTTCACCGCCGCACATCCATACACCGAGGCGGGCTTCACGCTCGCCCACCTCACCCCCTTCCTCACGCCGCTCGATTTCGCCATCTCCTGCACCTGGCAGCTCTCTCACTACCCGACGCATCCCTTCCGCTTCGGTATCGGGTTCACAGGATTCTGAGACGTAAGGAGCGGGTAAGGTCCCGCGACTAGGTTTTCCCGCATGTCGTCTCCGAACCGCATGATGTTCTGGGAAACCGTGCAGGTCTCCCTCGAAGCGTTGCGCGCCAACAAGCTCCGCGCGTTTCTGACCACGCTCGGTCTCACCATCGGCGTCGGCGCCGTCATCACGATGGTCGCCCTCGGCTCCGGAGCCCAGCAGGCCATCCAGGATCGCATTCAAGCGCTTGGTCCCACGTTGCTGTCCGTTCAGCCGGGGCAGGACTTCCGGGGCGGCGTCGCGATCGCCGGCTCGATCTCGCTCACCTACGCCGACGACACGGCCCTCGCCAACAACGCCCGCTTCGTCACGGACGTTGTGCCCGAGCTCCAGGGAGGATTTCAGATCCAGTTCGGCAACCAGAACATCCACGAAGACGTGATCGGCACGACGCCCGATTTCGTCGTCGTGCGGAACTACCGGTTCGCCGCCGGCCGGATGTTCACCCCCGGCGAAGCCGCCGAACGCCAGCGGTACGTGATCGTGGAATCCTTGATCCCTACCCTGCTCAAGACCACCCCGAATCAGCTGGTGGGGAAAACCCTCTGGATCCGCGGCTTGCCGTTCGAGGTCCTGGGCGTCCTGGCCGAGAAGGGGACGACCGGGTTCGGCTCGAGCGATGACGACCTGCTGGTGCCGTTCCAGACCGCCCGCTACCGGCTCATCGGCACCGACCGGCTCCGGACAATCACGATCAGCGCCGCGAATGCGGATTCGATCCAGCTCGCGATGATCTCGATCGAGCGGGTCCTCCGCCGGCAGCATCACATCCGGCCGGGCGACCCGGACAACTTCCGCATCCGCAGCGCACTCGACGTCCTCTCGACGTTTCAGGAGACGTCGCAGACGTTCGGCATCCTCCTGGCGGGCATCGCGTCGGTCAGTTTGCTGGTGGGAGGCATCGGCATCATGAACATCATGCTGGTGTCGGTGAAGGAACGGACGAGAGAGATCGGTGTCCGCAAGGCGCTGGGCGCCACGAACGCGAATGTCCTGATCCAGTTCCTGGTGGAGGCAGTGGTACTATGCGGCCTGGGGGGCGCCTCCGGGATCGCCATCGGTTCGATCGGCGCCGTGGCGCTTTCGCGCCTGGCCCATTGGAACACGCTGATCTCGCCCACCGCGATCATCGGCGCCTTCGGGGTGAGCGCAGCGGTCGGCCTGTTCTTCGGCGTGTGGCCCGCCCGTCAGGCGGCTGCCCTCGATCCCGTCGAAGCCCTTCGATACGAATAGAAGAGCGCCCCTCACTCCGACCGATAGATCGTTCCATTCTTCATCACGAACCTGACGTGCTCGATCGTCGCGATGTCCTTGGTCGGATCGCCGGTAACAGCGACCAGATCCGCCCGCAATCCTGGTACTACGCGGCCGATCACCTTGTCCAGGCCGAGGATCTTCGCGTCCACCGCCGTCGCCGCGAGCAAGGCCTGCGCGGGCCGCATCCCGTCCCGCACCATCCACTCCAGCTCGCGAGCGTTGGTACCGTGGGTGAATACTCCGACGTCGCTGCCGCAGCCGATGGTGACGCCATTCTTCATGGCCATCTGAAAGGCGCCCGCCGCCTCGCGCATGCTCGCCGTCATCGGCTGGCCCCGGCGGTACCCATCGAAGTATTCGGCATATGCTTCGACGGCCGTGAGGGTCGGCAGGTACGCCACGCCGCGCTGGGCCATCATCCGGAACACCGAGTCGCTCCCACCGAATCCGTGCTCGATGGTGTTCACGCCCGCGAGAATCGCCCGGCGCATGCCTTCGTCGGTGCTCGCGTGGGCCGCGACGGGCCGGCCCGATGAGTGAGCCTCCGAGACCAGCGCGTTCAGCTCTTCCTGGCTGAAGGTGGGGACGGCCTGTCCACCGGGACCCCGGCCGTAGTCCGCATAAACCTTGATCCAGTCGGCGCCATGCCCCGCCTGCTCCCGGACCGCCTCGAGCACCTGGGGCACTCCGCTGACCGCCTGACCACCCTGCGGCAGATCGAGATCGGGGCGGAACCCGCGGGGTCCGGGGCCATAGCTGCCGGTCGCGACGATCGCGCGCGTGGACACCTCGAGCCGAGGCCCGGGGATCAGCCCATCCAGGACGGCCCGCTTGAGCGACACGTCCGCGAATCCGGCGCCTTCGGTGCCGAGGTCGCGGAGCGTCGTGAACCCTTCCATCAACGTGTTGCGGAGATGCAGGACCGCTTCGACCACGCGGTAGTCGGGAGCCTCTTTCAGTACCTGATCGTTCCAGAGCGTCTCGTTGTACGGATGCAGGAGCACATGCGAGTGCGCATCAATCAGTCCGGGAAGGAGCGTGGTACCGGCGAGTGTGATCGTCTCAGTGCCCGTGGGAACGCGCACCTGATCGGCGGGACCGACCGCGGCGATGCTGTCGCCCTGCACCAGGACGACCCATCCGGCGTGCACCGTTTCGCTGGTCGCATCGAACACACGATCGGCCTTGAGAAGCACCGGATGTCCCGGGGCGGCGGGCACGAGGGGAGCAAACCCGCCGACGCCCGGTTCCTTGAGCGCGGACAGGAGCGTATCCGGACGTTGGGCGGACAGCAGCGCCGGGATGGCCAGCAAGAGACACGACAACCGGTTCATGACGTTCTCCTCTAGTGAGCTATGGCGGTGCCGACGACCGCCACCATCGTCGAGCGGAAGGGGGCCCCGCCCCCTTCTTTCGTGAGTGCCACCGTGACCGCCTCCACCACGTCGGCCACCGGGACCTGGGCTTCGCGGATCGCCGCCACCACAGGATTCCCTTCCACCAGCCCACGCGCGAACCCCCGCGCCGACTCGGCGTACAGATCCTTTGTTACCACGTCGACGTCGATGCCCGTGAAATGGGCGTCCTGCATATGCTGCCGGAGCAGGCCCTGATCGTTGTAACCGAAGGGGACCTGATAGAACGTCGGTGGACTGGTCTGGAAGAACGAGGCGATGGCGTTGTGGGCAATCTGTGAGAACGGATTCTCCTCCATCCGGCCCCACACGCTGAACGCTAGTGCTCCCCCTCCCTTGAGCACCCGGCGCGCCTCCCGAAATGCCAGCGGCTTGTCCGGAATGAACATCCATCCGAATTGATTGAGCACCCCGTCGAACGACGCATCGGGGAATGGCAGCGCCGCCGCGTCGGCGGTTCGCCATTCCAACCGGGTGGACGGGGGTGTCCTGGTCTTCGCGTAGCCGAGCATGGCGTCGCTGAGGTCGGTCGCGGTGATGCGGACCTCGGGCGCGAGCGCCCGGTCGAGCCGCCGGGTGACGAGTCCGGTGCCGCATGCCGTTTCCAGCAGACGACCCGCTTTCACCCGGGCACTGATGCGCGCCGTGAGGTCTTCGGCGTATGACGTGAAAATGGCCGGCCCCAGGAATTCGTCGTACAGAGCCGGAATGGATCCCGTAAAATCGATGTTCGGGGTATCGGTCACGCCAAGAAGCTATGCCGCATTACTCGGTGCGCGAGGCCGTGGCACCCGTCAGTGCCCTGCGGTCACGCTCCCCGAGGTCCGTCCATCCAAGACGTTTCTGACCCGCCGGGCCAGCTCATCGGTCGTGAATGGCTTCTGCAACAGCCCGAACCCCCGCTTCCGCGCGGTCCCCAGGGTATGGTGCGCCGCGTACCCGGTCACGCACAGCACTTTCAGGTCCGGGAGACTCCGGAGGAGCTGGTCGGCCAGCTGCAGCCCGCTCATGTCGGGCATCACCATGTCGGTCACGAGAATCTCCACCCGGCGGCCGGCGCGCCGCGCGAGCTCGAGCGCCTCTTCCCCGTCCGCGGCCACCAGCACCTCATAGCCGCATTCCCGGAGGATTCGCCCGGTCAACTGACGCAGCTGAGGGTCGTCCTCCGCGACGAGCACGACTTCATCCCCCTGCGGCAGGTTCTCCGTGCGGGCGGCCTCGGGAACGGGCGCCACCTCACCCCCGACGGTCGGCAGGTACAGACGGAACGTCGTCCCTTCACCGGGCTCGCTGTAGGCCCAGATGTTCCCCCCCGCCTGCTTGATGATCCCGTAGCACATCGCCAGGCCGAGGCCGGTGCCCCGCCCCGGGCCCTTGGTGGTGAAGAAGGGCTCGAAGATCCGGTCGAGGATTTCCCGTGAGATTCCGGTCCCCGTATCCGAGACCGCGATCATCACATGCCGTCCGGCCCGGGCGTCGGGATGGCGCCGGACGTGGTCCTGATCGAGCCATACGACGTCCGTCTCGATGGAGAGCGTCCCGCCCTCCGGCATCGCATCGCGTGCGTTGATCGCGAGGTTGAGCATCACCTGCTCGAACTGGGTGGGGTCGACCTTGACCGGCGGCAGTTTGGGTTCGAGGTCGATTCGCAGCGTGATGTTCTCACCCAGCACGCGCGGCAGAATCCGGTCGAGCCCGGCGACCAGCGGGCTCACGTCGATCACCTGCGGCACCGAATCACTCTTGCGCGCGAATGCGAGGAGCTGTCCGATCAGATCGGCGGCCCGCAGTCCCGCTTTCCGGATCTGGGCCATGTCCGCGCGCCGGGGATCCTCGTCCGGGAACGTGCGCTCGACGATCTGCGTGAATCCGAGCATGACGCCGAGGACGTTGTTGAAGTCGTGCGCGACGCCACCGGCGAGCTGGCCCAGGGACTCAAGCTTCTGCGCGTGGAGGAGCTGTTGCTCGAGGCGCTTCCGGTCGGTCAGGTCTTCGATGACGGAAATGAAGAACTTGGGCTGGTGCTCCGCGTCCCGGACGATCGACGTGGTGAGATTGGCCCACATCGGTGTGCCGTCTTTGCGGAGGTAGCGCTTCTCCTGATGGTACGGCGCCTGGAGGGTGTCGAGCCGCGCGAGGAGCCGGCGCGATTCGGGAGCGTCGTCCGGGTGGCTGATGTCGACCACACTGCGATGCATCAGCTCATCCGCCTCGTACCCCAGGCTGTCGCAGAGGCACCGGTTGACCCTGAGGAACCGTCCGTCGAGGCCCACTTCGGCGAGACCCACGGCGGCCTGCTCGAACGCGGCGCTGTACCGCTCTTCGCTCTCCTGGAGGGCGACGTATGTCCGCTCCGCCTTGCGCTCGAGGCGCCCTGCGTATTGAAGGTCGGCATGCACGGTGTACGCGACTCGCAGGGCCAGGATGGTGCCGCCGATCAGGACCAGCCAGCTGCTCTGCGGGAACGAACCCGGGAACGCGATGCCGAGGAGGGCGGCGGCGATGACACCGCCGAGGCCGACGGCGACGGCCAGGGTTCTGGAGAGCGCGGGTGAAATGGTGACGCGCGTGCGCCCGCTGGCCTCGCTCGCCGCGTACGCCGCCGCGACCGCGACAAGCAGGAACCCGGCATCCCAGAGCAGATCGACGGGTCCTCCGATGTTCGTCTGGCTGTTGCGGACCAGCTGCCAGCTGTAGGACAGGTCGCCGGACGCGAACAGCACCACGCCAACCACCGCCACGCCCGCCGTCGCGAGCGGCACTCCGGTCCGGCGAATCATGCGAAGCAGGATCAGCCAGAACACCAGGAGGCCCATGAGCGGCAAGCCGAAGATCGCGAGCCACTGCACGGTGCCGTGCGGGACGGGCTGCGCCAGCCACGCCGCGTACGAGGATTCGAGGAACTCGAACCCGAGGCCCCCGACCGTCAGGGTGACCAGCGCGATGTCGAGCGCCACACGCCGGTCGAGCCCTTCCCGCCGCTCGTCGCGGAGCAGGTTGCTCAGTGCGATGAAGAATCCGGGATAGACGACGAAGTAGGCGGCGAACGAGAGGATGTAGGAGAGCGAGGCGAAGTCCGTCAGATCGCCGGACCGCTCGCCCCGCACCAGCATGACGTAGTCGAGCCGAAGCTGCGGCGCCAGCCAGAGCGCGCAGCACAGACTCATCACCAGCCAGGCACCCCGTCCCGGGACCGGCATGGTCCGCGAGGCCCTGAGGCAGCTCGC
>DATNDQ010000110.1:0-7258 GCA_035553475.1 Gemmatimonadales bacterium | reverse complement strand
CCGATGTTGGCGCCGGGCGCGAGCCCCAGACCGCCGACCAGTCCCGACGCTTCATCTGACAAGATGTCGCCGAACAGGTTCGTGGTCACGATGACGTCGAACTGCTCCGGATTGATCACCAGCTGCATCGCGGTGTTGTCCACGATCTTGTCGTCCGACGCGATCACGCCCTCGTATTCCTTGGCTACGCGCCGTCCGCTTTCGAGAAAGAGCGCGGAGGTGGCCTTGAGGATGTTCGCCTTGTGGACGATGGTGACCTTCTTCCGGCCATTCTTCTTGGCGTACTCGAACGCGTACCGGCAGATCCGCATGCAGCCGTCGCGGGTCATGACCGACATGGCCTGCGCCACGGCTTTCGGATCGTCGGCCACCCGGAAGACGTGATCGAGCCCGACGTACATGCCCTCGGTGTTCTCACGAATGATCACGAGGTCGACGTGGGGGTACCGGCCCCCGGGGACGATGGTCTTGGTCGGGCGGACGTTCGCGTAGAGATCGAATTCCTGCCGCAGCGCGACGTTCACGGAGCGGTATCCGCCGCCGACGGGGGTCGTGAGCGGGCCCTTGAGGGCCAAGCGGGTGCGGCGGATGGAATCGAGGGTCGCGTTCGGGAGGGGCGTGCCGGCCTTCTCGACAGCGGTCATCCCGCCGTACTGCTCGTCCCAGTCGAACTTCATCCCCAGTGCGTTGAGGACTTCGAGGGTGGCGGCGGTGATTTCGGGACCGATGCCGTCCCCCGCAATCAGCGTAGCCTCGCGCGTCACGGCAGGCCGGGGGCGAGGGTCTTCAGCGCGGCATTGACCGCGCTCCAGGGATCTTCCCCGGTGCCGCGCGCAACCGAACGCCAGGAAACCTGCCCCAGCCGCACGTCGACGAGCACCATGGTCAACTCTGCCTTCCCCATTTTGCGGTTCGCCGAGTCGGTCTTGAAAAACAACGACGCCGGGGCGAGCACGTAACTCCCGCCCGCCACCGCCCCCAGCATGCGGAGCTGGGCCCGGAGCGGATCAGGCACGTACGACCCCACCGGGAGCTGACGGAGAATCGCGACGCCCAGCTGATGCGGATCGTCCGGGAGGTCGTTCGCCCCCCGCGCGCTGCGCCACAACCGGGCTGGAGACTTCCAGGCGACCTCAGGGACCCGGGACGTCAGGAACCCGAGCAGCAGGCTGTCGGCGGTCGCGAGCGTCTTGGGATGATCGGTGAAATGCGCATCCCAGTGGAGGGAGTCCTCGGCCAGCACCAGCGTAAAAGGCATGACGCCGACGTCGCGGCTCGCGAGGGATCCGGCAGGAAGCGGAACGGTAGGCTCGGGTGCCGGCGTCTGAGACTTGTGTCCGACGCAGGCGGACGCCGCGAGCAAGAAGAGAGCCTTTAAGTATTTGCGGTTCAAGAGATTACTCACCCTCCCAATATCGTAGAATGGAGGGTCAGGACGCCAGAGTAAGTCCCCCGTCCACCACGACGGTCTGTCCGGTGATGTGCCGTGCCGCTTCACTGCAGAGGAAGGTAATCACGTGCGCCACGTCCTCGGGCTCCGCCACCCGCCCCAGGACGGACTCATGTTCCGCCCGCTCGAGCACCTCGCGTGGCAGTTTCGCGAGCAGCTCCGTTTTTACGAAGCCGGGCGCGACGGCGTTGACGTTGATGTTGGACGACCCGAGGTCCACCGCCGCGGACTTGGTGAGCCCGATCAGCGCCGCCTTGCTCGCGGTGTAGTTCGCGATGCCGAACCCGGGCCGGAACGCCTGGTGGCTGGCGACGTTCACGATTTTCCCGTAGCGCTGGGGGCGCATATGTGCACTCACGGATTGAATGCAGTTGAACGCGCCCGTCACGTTGGTGTCCATCACCTCCTGCCACGCCTCGGTGGTGAGTCGCCAAAGCGCGCCGTCGTGCGTCACACCCGCGTTGTTGATCAGGATGTGCACGCCACCAAGCCGCTCGGTGGCCTCGTGCACAAAGACTTCCACGGCATTGCGACTGCGGACGTCGCAATGCGACGAGAATACCGGGACGCCTTGGGCCTTGATCGCGGTTTCGGTGAGGAGGGCCTGGGCCGCGACATCGCGCCCGGGCATTTCGAAATAGTTGAAGGCGATCGCGGCGCCACGCTGGGCGAAATCGAGACAGACCGCCCGGCCGAGTCCGGTGGCACCGCCCGTGACCATCGCGACGCGCCCCGAGAAGCGGTCGCCCACCCGCGCGGGGTCGTCACGTTCCTGAGGTTTGGGCACGCCGGGCGCAGTCCCTGCTCCCGACGGACGGCCGCTCGATGACCAGGGGTAATTCACCACAATCGGGCGAACCTACGGCGCCATTTGAACCTCGGCAAGGCGAGCCGTACCTTAGCGGGATGCGCCGCATCGCCTCCATCGTCATCTGGGCCGCCATATCGGCCCTGGGCGCGCTCGCGTTCGCCACTCTCGCGTGGTCCCGGGGCGAAACCGTCAGCGCCGCATGGCTCCTCATCGCCGCCGTCTGCACCTACGCCGTCGGCTACCGCTTCTACTCGAAATTCATCGTCACCCGGGTCTTCGCGCTCGACCCCACACGGGCGACGCCGGCCGAGCGCCTGGAAAATGGGCGGGACTTCGTTCCGACCGGGAAATGGGTGCTTTTCGGGCATCATTTCGCCGCCATCGCCGGGGCTGGCCCCCTGGTGGGGCCGGTGCTCGCCGCCCAGTTCGGGTTCCTGCCCGGCACGCTGTGGCTCGTAATCGGCGTCGTGTTGGGAGGTGCGGTCCAGGACCTCACCATCCTCTGCTGCTCCCTCCGGCGCGACGGCAAGTCCCTCGGCCAGATGGCGAAAGAGGAGATCTCCCCCGCCGCCGGGATGACCGCGATGCTCGCGGTGCTCTTCATCATGATCATCCTGATCGCGGTCCTTGCGTTGATCGTGGTGAACGCGTTGAAGGCAAGCCCGTGGGGATTGTTCACGATCGCCTGCACCATCCCGATCGCCCTGCTGATGGGCTGGTGGATGCGCTCCTGGCGGCCCGGCCACGTAGGCGAGGCCTCGCTGGCTGGAGGCGTGCTCCTGCTCCTGGCCCTCGTGGGCGGCGGCTGGGTGTCCCGGCACGCCGGGCCCGCCGCGGCGTTCACCCTGACGGGCACCTCTCTCACTGCTCTGATCGTCGGGTACGGATTCTTCGCATCGGTCCTGCCGGTGTGGATGCTCCTGCTTCCCCGCGACTACCTCTCCACGTTCCTGAAGATCGCCACCATCCTTGGCCTCGCCGTCGCGATCCTCATTCTGCTCCCTCCGCTCCGCATGCCGGCGATGACGCCGTTCGCGAAGCTGGGGGAAGGACCGGTGTTCGCCGGGAAGTTCTTCCCGTTCGTGTTCATCACCATCGCCTGCGGCGCCATCTCGGGATTTCACGCGCTGGTGTCCTCCGGCACGACGCCCAAGATGCTCCGGCGTGAAACGGACGCCCGGATGATCGGCTACGGCGGGATGTTGATGGAATCGTTCGTGGGCGTGATGGCGATCATCGCCGCCTGCACCCTGCACCCCGGCGTTTACTTCGCGATGAATACCACCCCCGCCGCGCTGCAGCAGGCGGCGCCGGTGCTGCAGAGCGCCGGCTTCGTCGTCTCGCCGGACTCGATGGCGGCGCTCGCCGCCGAAGTCGGGGAGAAGACGCTGGTGGGGCGGGCGGGGGGCGCCCCGGCGCTCGCCGTCGGGATGACGCAGATCTTTTCGGGGGTGACGCACGCACTCGGCGGTCAGGCCCTCGCCGCCCTTTGGTACCACTTCGCCATCATGTTCGAGGCACTGTTCATTCTGACGACCATCGACGCCGGCACGCGCGTCGGGCGCTTCATGCTGCAGGAGCTCCTCGGGCACGTGTGGCCCAGGATGGGAGAGACGTCCTGGTACCCGTCGGTGATTTTCTCGAGTCTGCTCATCGTCGGCGGGTGGGGCTACTTCCTCTATCAGGGCATTCTCGACCCGCTGGGTGGCATCAACTCGCTCTGGCCCCTCTTCGGCATCGCCAACCAGATGCTCGCCATCGTCGCGCTCGCCGTCGCCACGACGATCATCATCAAGATGAACCGCGCGCGTTTCGCCTGGGTCACGCTCGTGCCACTCGCGTGGCTCGTCGCCGTGACCATGACGGCGGGCTTCGAAAAGATGTTCTCGTCGGACCCCAGGCTTGGCTTCATCGCGCACGCCGCATCCCTCGCCGGCTCGGTGGACCCCACTGCGGCACGCCTGATCTTCAACGATCGCGTGAACCTGGTCGCCACCTTCGTGTTCACCGCGGTCGTGCTCCTGCTGCTGGCCATCTCCCTCAGGGAATGGATCCTGGTGCTGGCGCGCCGGAAGCCGGCGACCGTAAGCGAGGTCCCCTACGTCGCGACGAGCTATGCCGCGGGCGATTGAGCGCGTTTTGTGGGTACTGCGCCGGATCGTGGGCGCTCCCGACTACCAGGCGTACCTCGACCACTGCCGGCGGGCCGGGCACCCGCCCTATCTGGACGAAAAAGCCTATGTGAGGGAGTTCTTCGACCAGAAGGGAGGGCGGACGCGATGCTGTTGATCGCTTCCCACATTCTCAAGAGTGTGCTCGGCAATTCGCTGCGCTTGAAGCGCAGCGCTTAGCCGAGCCCAGGCTTTAGCCTGGGAAACGGCACCCGCTGTTGTTGATTAGGTTTCCCCCCCGTCATGTCCGCCTCCGGGTCTCACACTGGGCCATCCAGGCCGTCTGCTGGGCCGTCCGCCACGCGCCACCCGCGGCGCTACGCCGCCGTACTCGCCCTGACCGCCCTGGGGGTGGTGTACGGCGACATCGGCACCAGCCCCCTCTACGCACTTCGCGAATGCTTCTTCGGGCCGCATTCCGTGGCGCCGACACCCGAAAACGTCGTCGGCATTCTCTCGCTCGTGTTCTGGGCGTTGGTGCTCGTGGTCTCGGTGAAATACGTCGCGTTCATCCTCCGGGCGGACAACCGGGGTGAAGGCGGGATCCTCGCGCTGATGGCGTTGCTCGTCCCGCGCAACGGCGAGCCGCAGCGGCGGCGCTGGTTCATCGTGGGATTGGGACTCTTCGGCGCGGCACTCCTGTACGGCGACGGCATGATCACGCCCGCGATCTCAGTGCTCTCGGCTGTCGAGGGCCTGAACGTCGCGACCCCGGTGTTCGAGCCGGTGATCATCCCCATCACCATCGCGGTGCTCGTCGGTCTCTTTCTCCTGCAGAGCAAGGGGACCGCGGGCGTCGGTGCGCTGTTCGGGCCAGTGATGATGGTGTGGTTCGCCGTCATCGCCCTGCTCGGGATCGGCGGGATCATGCGCGCCCCCACCGTGCTCGGCGCCGTCAATCCGGCGCACGCCCTCGACTTCTTTTCGGAGAATGGCCTGGCGGGGTTCCTCGTCCTGGGCGCGGTCGTGTTGGTGGTGACCGGATGCGAGGCGCTCTACGCGGACATGGGCCACTTCGGACGTAAGCCGATTCGGCTGACCTGGTATTCTCTGGTCTTGCCCGCCCTGCTCCTCAATTACTTCGGCCAGGGTGCCCTGCTCCTGGCAGACCCCGGCGCGGCCCACAACCCGTTCTACCGGCTGGCGCCCTCCTGGGCCTTGTACCCACTCGTGGCGCTGGCGACGGCGGCCACCGTCATCGCGTCGCAGGCCGTGATCTCGGGCGCCTTCTCCCTGACGCGGCAGGCCGTGCAACTCGGCTATTCCCCGCGCCTCGAGATCGAGCACACGTCAGGGTCTGAGATCGGCCAGATCTACGTGCCTCAGGTGAACTGGGCACTGATGATCGCGACGATCGGCCTGGTGTTGGGCTTCGAATCGTCGTCCCGCCTCGCCGCCGCGTACGGTATCGCCGTCACCGGCACGATGGCCACCACGTCGGTGCTCTTCTATTTCCTGGCGCGGGAACGGTGGCGGTGGCGGTCCGCACTCGTGGCCGGTCTCTGTACGATCTTCCTCGGCATCGATCTCTCGCTCTTCGGCGCGAGCGCGGTCAAGCTCTGGCAGGGGGGCTGGTTCCCGCTCGCCGTCGCCGGCGGGGTCTTCATTCTGATGACCACGTGGAAGCGCGGCCGGGAGCTGCTCGCGGAGAAACTCTCCGTTGAGGGCCTGCCGGTGACGACCTTTCTCGCAGACCTCCAATCACACCGCGTGATCCGGGTCCCCGGAACGGCGGTATTTCTCACGTCCAATGCTGAGGGCATTCCCCTCGCGCTCCTCCACAACCTGAAGCACAACAAAGTGCTCCATCAGCAGGTCGCGTTGCTCACCATCGCGACAAGCGAGGCCCCACATGTTCCCGATCACGAGCGACTGACGGTCAAGCCGCTGGGTCACGGGTTCTTCCGGCTGGTGGCGCGCTACGGGTTCATGGAGGACCCGAACGTGCCCGCCCTGCTCGACCAGGCGCGGCCGCTGGGCTTCGAAGCCCGGTTACTCGAAACGACGTTCTTCCTGGGGCAGGAAACCGTGGTGCCGGGAAGACGGAAGGGCATGGCGCTGTGGCGGGAGCAGCTCTTCGGATTCATGTCGCGGAACGCTCATCGAGCAACCGCTTACTTCAGGATTCCGCCGAACCGGGTGATTGAAGTAGGGGCACAGATCGAGCTCTAGACTTCACACTCTGAAGAGTGTGCTCGGCCAAGCGGTGCGCTTGAAGCGCCGTGCAGTGCCGAGCCCAGGCTTTGAGCCTGGGAAGTGTCACGAGGCCGGCGCTCCCCTCCTCCCGCTCAAAGCCACAGCTGCCCATAGCACCACCAGTACTCCCGTACCCAAGGCACTCACCGTAAATGCGGTCGCCGCGCCCACGCGCTGATAGACGATCCCCAGCCCAATCCCGCCCGCCAGCGCTCCGATCCCCGTGAGCGCGTGATAGGACCCGAACCCGCTCCCTGATTTCTTTCCGGCCAGCCGGGCGACGAGTGCACGCTCCGGACTCTCAGTGAACCCTGCTACCACGCCGAGGGCGAGGAAGAGCAGCCAGGCGTGGGTGACGCTCGAGGCAAAAACGAAGCCGACGGACACCGCCACGTAGGCGACCCAGCCGAGCCACATTGTGAAGACCGAGCCTCGCCGGTCATTCATCGCGCCACCGACGAAACTCGACGACGACCTGATGACGTGCAGGGCCGCCCACAACAGCAACACCTCGGCCACCGGCACGCCGAGCTCCTGGGAGCGGAGAATCAGGAGCGTCTCCGGCATCCGGACGAGATATGACGCGGTAATTACGTAAAGTGATTTCGGGAGTCGGGAGTCGTTGGTCGT
>DATNDQ010000109.1:0-3696 GCA_035553475.1 Gemmatimonadales bacterium | reverse complement strand
AGAACAGCTCCGATCCAGAGGTCACGCGGCGACCAGCGCCGCCACCCGGTCCCGCTCGCCCTCAGTCAGTGGCCGCAATGGCGGCCGGGGGTTTCCGCCGATGAGCCCCACGCGGTCCATCGCCACCTTGATCCCGGCGGGCCCCAGCCGGCCGACGATCTCCTTGTCGACGGTGGCCACTCGCACTTGCAGGGGCTCCGCCTCGGGGTCCCCCAGCTCCGCTTTCTTCTTCAGCGCGACGCAGAGCGCGGTGGCAAAGCACGCGGCGCCCAGCACGCCGCCCTCGCATTTCAACTCGATGGCGCGCTTCAAGTGGGACGCCGATCCCACGAGCACCGACCACTTGGGAACGGCGGCGCGATAGGCGGCGAGGTTCACGGGGTCCCCGCTCGAGTCCTTGATGCCGATGACGTTCGGATGCTCCTGCATCTTCGCGAGCATTTCGATCGTGATCGCGACCGGGGCGTACTTGGGAATGTTGTAGAGCAGCACCGGTACCGGACTGGCGTCGGCGATGGCGCGCAGGTGATCCAGAACGGCGCGCGCATCGAGCATCGGGGAGTAGTACCCCGGGGGACGCACCAACACCGCGTCGGCGTGCTCGGCGCCGGCATCCTTGCACAGCGCAACCGCGGCCCGGGTCGACTCGGCACCGGTGCCGACGAGCAGGACCCGGTCCGCGGGAACGGTCTCCCGCGCCGCGAACACCAACCGGCGCTGTTCCTCACGCTCGAGCAGGGGCGCCTCGCCCGTCGACCCGGCGATGACGACGCCCGACAATCCGTCGGCGAGTCCCTTCGCGATGTTCTGCTGGAGCGCGGCGGTGTCGATCTCGCCCGACATGCCGAACGGCGTGGTGACCGGCGCGAGAATTCCCGTGACGCGCGTGAGGGTCACTGCGGCGAAAGGCCGGAGATGCCGTCCGTGAAGCCTTCGGGGACCACGTCGCCCGCCTGCACGGTGCGCGAGCGGCGCCGAAGCGTGCGCATCTGCAGCTCGAAGTCGGCGGGATTGGACGACGTCGCGATCGCGGTCTCGTACGTCACCGTCTCGTCGGCCACGAGATCCATGAGGTGCTGGTCGAACGTCTGCATACCGTACTGCTCACGAGACTCGCGCATGTAGTCGCGCAGCTCGGGCGTGCGGTTGGGGTCGCGAATCATGTCGCGGACGGTGCCCGTGGCGATCAGGATCTCGAGTGCCGCCGCCCGGCCTTTGCCGTCGGCGCGCGGCAACAGCCGCTGAGAGACCACCGCCTGGATGTTGTCGGCGAGCCGGATCCGGCAGATGTCCTGCTCTTCGGGCGGGAACATCGCCACGATCCGGCTGATGGTCGTCACCGCGTCCGGCGTATGCAGCGTGGAGATGAGCAGGTGCCCCGTCTCGGCCGCCTTCATGGCCGTATCGATGGTTTCCGCGTCGCGCATTTCACCGATCAGCACGACGTCCGGGTCCTGCCGGAGCGCCGCGCGAAGGCCCATGCGGAAGTCGTCGGTGTCCGTACCGATCTCCCGCTGGGTCACCGAGCAGTTCACGTCCCGGTGGAGAAACTCGATCGGGTTCTCGAGGGTCAGGATGTGCTTGTGCTGATTCTGATTGATGTGATTGATGATCGCGGCCATGGTCGAGCTCTTCCCCGACCCGGTCACCCCGGTCACCAGAATCATCCCCCGCTCCGCCGACGCGACCTGGTTCAACGCCTGAGGGAGCTTCAACGACTCGAAGGAGGGCACGTCGAACGGAATCACCCGCATCACGATCATGAACGACGAGCGCTGGCGGAGGATGTTGACGCGGAACCGGCCGATCCCGGGCATTCCCCAGGAGCAGTCGTAGTCGCGGACCTTGTCCACTCTGGCCCGGTCTTCCTCGCTCGGGATGAGCTGGAGCGCGATGGACCGGGTCTGGTCCGGCGTGAGCCGCTGCTTGGTGAGGGGCACCAGTTTTCCGTCGATCCTGGCCCGGAAGACGTCCCCGGCCTTGATGTGCAGGTCGGAGGCCCCACGATCCACGGCGGCCTTGATGATCCGCTCGAAGCTACTCCCCTGCGGCTGGGGCTGCGGTGCCTTCTCTTTGGAAGCTTCAGCCATCAGTAACCGGCCTCCAGATCGACGACGTTGACCAGGCGCTGTCCCCCAAGATAGCGCCGCACGTTGTCGAGGATGAGGGCCATTTCCCGGTCCCAGAACCGCGCCGTGACGGCCGAAACGTGCGGCGTAATCAGGACGCGGGGGTGGCGCCAGAGCGGGTGGTCGGGCGGGAGCGGCTCGGTCGCGAAGACGTCCAGGGCGGCGCCTCTCAGGTGCCCACTCTCCAACGCCGCGAGCAGGGCGTCTTCATTCAGGATTCCCCCCCGCGACACGTTGATGACGACGGCACCACGGGGAAGCTTGCCGAGAATGTCGGCGTCCACCGTTCCGGCGGTTTCCGGTGTCCGGGGGACCGTAATGGCGAGAATGTCGCACCCCAGCGCCAGCGTCCCCAGCGCCTCAAATCCACCCACGACCTTCACGCCCGTCGGACCGCCATGACCCGGCCGCCGCCGGATCCCCATCACCTTCATGCCCAGGGCGAGACCGCGCTTCGCTACGGCCTCACCGATTCCGCCTAGTCCGAAGACCCCGAGACGGAGGTCTCTGATCTCGGGGAAACGCGTAGACCCGTCGGTAAAGGCGTCCTTGGTCCACCGCGACTGCGACTGGGCGCGTACGGCGTAATCGAATCCACGGGCGAAGTGCAGCATGGCGGCGAGTACCCAGTCCGCCATCGGCTCGGCGTGGATCCCTCGAGAATTGGTCACGGTGACGCCGGAGCCCTTGAGCGCCGCCAGGGCGGGCGATACGCCGGCGGTGGCTGTGTGAACCCATTTGAGGGTGCCGCGAGACGCCTCGACCACGCCACCCGGGAGCCCATACCCGAGATAGACCTCGGCACCTTTGGCCGCGGCGTTGCCGGCCGGGGATCCACCCCCACCATCACCGTCGGAGTTGGCGGGAGTGTCCGGCTGCACCACATCCCAACCGGAGAGCGCCCCGCGGATCTGCTCGACACACTGAGGGGGGATACGCCACACCGCCCGAGAGGCGGCGAGGTCCACCACCAGACGGCGGCTCACGCTCCCGGGGGCATGAAGCCCATCGCGGTCCGCACGTCGGCGAGCGTCTTCGCGGCGATCTTCTGCGCCTTGTGCGCGCCGACAGCGAGCATCTCGCGCACGCGGTCAGGATGCGCGCGCAGCTCGGCGGCCCGTTCGCGGATGGGAGCGAGCGCCGCTATCATGTTGTCCGCCAACACCCGCTTGCAGTCAATGCAGCCCCAGCCCGCGGTCCGGCACTTCTGGGCGACGTCCTGCTGGACTTGGGCAGACGAAAACCCCTGATGCAGGGTGAAGATGTTGCAGATATCCGGATTCCCGGGATCCTTCTTGGTCTTGCGCGCCGGGTCGGTGGCCGCGGGGCGCAACTTCTCCCAGATCACTTCCGGAGAATCGAAGAGACCGATGGTGTTCCCCAGGCTCTTGGACATCTTGGCCTGGCCGTCGAGGCCGAGGAGCCGCTTGGTGCGCGAGAGCAATGGCTGGGGCTCGGCAAAGAAGCCGGTCTGGAATCGCGCGTTCCACCGCCGCGCGATCTCGCGGGACAGCTCGAGATGCTGAACCTGGTCCTCACCCACCGGCACCAGCGTCGCGTGGTAGAG
>DATNDQ010000108.1:0-4079 GCA_035553475.1 Gemmatimonadales bacterium | reverse complement strand
CCGTACCTCCTCCACGGACTGATTCTGCTCACGAAGTACGGCGCGAAGTACCTGAGCCCTGAAGAGCTCGCAGCGGAGCTGACCCGCCGGCGGCGGGATTACTTCCGCTTTCTTGGCGGGGCCGCGCTCCGCGGACGGGAGCAGGGCTTCTGGCAGCACCACCGGGACGGCTTGGCAGCCATCGGCTACGAGCTGACCGCCGGCCGTCGGGCCTGGCTGGCCCTCGGTGCCGCGATGGATCTGCTCCTGAATCCTTTGAATACCGCTCGTGCCCTCCTGGGACGCGAATGACGCCCCCCGCCGTGTCGATCATCGTCTGCTCCCGGAACCGCGCCGAATCGCTCCGGCGGGTGCTGGAGGCGCTGGTGACCGAGCGGGCCGGCAGGGATGACGTCGAGATCCTGGCCGTCAACAACGCCTCGACTGACGACACCCGGGGCGTCGCCGGGCAGATGGCGGCACGCACGCCGGGACTCCGGTATCTCGAGGAGCCCAGGCAAGGCAAGGCCTTTGCGCTCAACACGGGGCTCCAAAGCGCCAAAGGCGATCTGCTCTTCTTCACGGACGACGACGTAACCATCGCGGCCGGCTGGCTCGCCGCCCTGCGCGAATGCTTCCGGGACGGGACCTGCGAAGGTGCGGCGGGACGGATCCTCCCCGCCTTCGAAGGCGGTGTCCCTGCCTGGCTCCCTGAGCGCTTCCCCTTCCCGTTCCGGTACGACTACGGGACCGAGCCGAGTGACGCTCCGGCACCGGCCTTCGGCGCCAACATGGCCTATCGCCGTCGGGCCTTCGAGAAGCACGGCACGTTCCGGGAGGATCTCGGTCCGAGCTCCGGGAATCCCTTCGGCTTGGGGGAGGACTCCGAATTCTGCGGACGGCTGCTCAAGGCCGGCGAACGGGTCCGCTACGTCCCTGGTGCCGTCGTGCATCACCCCGTGACCCGGGAGCAAGCCAGCAAGCGGTTCCTTCGCGGGTGGCACGTCCGTCTGGGCCGGGCGCTGGCCCGCCGGGAACCGGTGTCCGCTGAGACCCCCCGGATCTTCGGCGCTCCGCGATACCTCTTCCGGACGCTTCTCGAATCGTCGTTGGGCTGGCTCTTTGCCGTGAGCCAGACGCGCCGCCTGTCCCGGTGTCTCGAGCTCTGCCGGACCTGGGGTGCCATCCTCGAATTCCGGGCGGGCCGGCCGTGAGCACCCGCAACCGCACCCCTCAGTCGTCCGCCGCCCTGAACGTCCTGTGGAATTGGGGTTCGTTCTTCTTCAACGTCGTCACGACGTTCTTCATCTCGCCGTACGTGGTGAAGAGCCTCGGCAATACGACCTACGGCCTCTGGGTCCTGCTCGGCTCCCTGGTCGGATACCTCGGCCTCCTGGATTTCGGCGTCCGGGGCGCCGTCACCCGCTACGTGGCGCGCTTCCATGCCGACGGCAACGACGAGCAAGCCGGCCGCCTGACCTCGACGGCACTCCGGATCTTCTCGCTGATGGGCCTGGCGGCGGTGGTGGTCACCGTCCTCCTCGCCACCACGATCATCCACCGGTTCAACATCACGGCCGCCGAGACCGCCACCGCGCGCCTGGTGCTGACGATCGGGGGTCTCACGGTAGCGGCCGCGTTGATCGGCGGCGTGTTCGGCGGAGTGGTCATCGGCCTCGAGCGCTTCGATCTGAATGGCATGATGGAGATCAGCATCGGCCTGGTGCGGGTCGTCGGCATCTACTTCGCGTTGAAGCTGGGCTACGGCATTCTCTCGCTCGCCCTGATCCAATTCGGCGTGTCGGCGGCGCGTACCGTCGGTATGGTCCTGTATGCCCGGCGGCTCTACCCCGAGCTCAAGGTCCGCGTGCGCAGCTGGGACTCCGAGGCGTTCCGGCAAATCTTCTCGTTCGGCGCATACTCGACACTGCTCATGTTCTCGAGCTCGCTGATCCTCTACAGCGACTCGGTGGTGATCGGGGCCTTTCTCCCCATCGGCCTGATTACCTACTTCGCCATCGCCGGCAACCTGATCGACTATACCCGCTCCCTGGTGCGCGGGATGTCGACCACCCTCACCCCGCGGACCAGTGCCCTGGAGTCCACGGACCCCGGCGCCGTCTCCGGTGTGATCCTGCGGGCCGCGCGCCTCGCGACGCTCCTCATCCTGCCGATCGCGGTCACGTTCCTGATTCGGGGCACCCGCTTCATCGATATCTGGATGGGTCCTGGCTACGGGTTGGCCGCCGGCCGGATCCTCAGCATCCTGACGGTCAGTCTCGCCTTCAGCGCGTCCACCCAAGTGACGTTGTCGGCCTTGATGGGGCTGTCCCGGCACAAGGAGTACGCGCCGTTCAACATCGCCGAAGCCGTCCTCAACCTCGGGCTGAGCATCTATTGGGTCCGGCCCTTCGGCATCGCCGGGGTGGCGCTGGGAACGACGGTTCCGTCCCTCGTGTCGTCTCTGCTCGTGGTGCCCTGGTACGTCCATCGACACGCCGGGGTGTCCCCCTGGAAGTACTGGCTGAACGCCTGGCTCCGCCCGTTCGCGGCGCTCGTGCCATTCGCCGCCGGGACCGCGCTCATCGACCACTACTGGGTGGCGAAAGGTCTGATCTCCTACTTCGCGGGAGTCGCCGTCGTACTCCCCCTGGCCCTGGCCGGCGCGTGGTGGATCGCGTTTGACGATGCCGACCGGGATCTCGTGCGCCGCTTCCTGCCCTTCCTGCCCCGGTCCCGGACCGCGCGGACGTCGGGCCCGGAGGTCGGCGTGGTCGCCATGGTGCCCGACGTCTGGGGCGGACCCTGGATGCCCCGGCACCACATCCTCACCCGGCTGGCCGATCACTTCCCCGTGGTGTGGGTGGATCCGCCGCAGGGCTGGCGCGGCAACTGGCAGGGCGGCTCGCCATGGCTTCACGGCAACGTGAAGGATCATCCGGAATTCACCATTCTCCGGTGGCCCCCGGACTTCCTCTACCGTGAGCGGCCCGCCTTCTACCGGAACTGGCTCCTGCGCTTTCACCTGCGCCGGGCGATCCGGATGCTCCGGCAACGCGGCGTCCATCGGGTCGTGCTGTACATCTGGCGGCCGGAGTTCGCGTTCGCGTTGCGGTACATGCCGTACGACTTCTCCTGCTACCACATCGACGATGAATACACGTTCTCGGCGGAAGAGCAGCCGCTCACCGGGTCCGAGCGGCACCTCCTCGAGGACGTCGACCAGGTGATCCTGCACTCGCCCGCGCTGCTCGAGAAAAAGGGTGGGATCAACCCCCACACGCTGTTCGTCCCGAATGGCGCCGACTATCACGCCTATGCCACCCCGGTTCCCGAACCGGCCGACATGGCGGCCATCCCTCATCCGCGCGTCGGCTACGTCGGCGTCATCAAGGATCAGCTCGACTTCGGGTTGCTCCTGACCCTCGCCCGCAAGCATCCGGAGTGGTCATGGGTGATGGTAGGACCGGTTCGTGCCGCACAATCCCAGGCGGCGGGCATCGAAGCAATGCAAATGCTCCCGAACGTCCACTTCCTCGGCGGCAAGCCGGTCACCGAGCTCCCGGCGTACATGCAGCATCTGGACGTCTGCATGCTCTGCTACGTGCAGTCCGGTTACACGAAATTCATCTATCCGATGAAGCTGCACGAGTATTTGGCGACGGGCCGGCCCGTGGTGGGGACGCCGATCCGGTCACTGATCGAGTTCGACCAGGTGGTGCGGCTCGCGACGACGCCCGAGGAATGGTCCCGGGCCATCGCCGACGCGTTGGCGCATCCCGACGCGGGTGCCGAGGAACGTCTGGCGGTGGCGCGGGATCACGATTGGGCGACCCTTGCCGAGCGTGTCGCGCAGGTATTCTCGAAGGACCTGATGGATCGGCCCCGCTACCTCACGCCGGAGGAGTTCCACGGCCGACGTAAAGCCGTTCGTAACCCCTGACCATCGCTTCCAGGCTGTAGACCTCCTCGACCCGTCGTCGTGCCACCTGGGCGTCCCGCTCCCGGGCCGCTGAATCCTCCAGCACGTTCCTCCACGCCTCCGCCATGGCCTGCGGATCACCGAAGGGCACCAGGCGATGCCGCAGGGTCTCCCCAAG
>DATNDQ010000107.1:0-9436 GCA_035553475.1 Gemmatimonadales bacterium | reverse complement strand
GCCTTGGAGCGGCGGCCGTTGTCGAACAGCGCGTCCACCGCCTCCTGGAGCATGCGCTTCTCGTTCCGGAGAATGACCTCCGGCGCCCGGTGCAGGATCAGCTTCTGCAGCCGGTTGTTCCGGTTGATCACGCGCCGGTAGAGATCGTTCAGATCGGACGTGGCGAAGCGCCCGCCGTCGAGCGGCACCAGCGGCCGCAGGTCGGGCGGCAGCACCGGGATGACGTCGAGAATCATCCAGCCCGGGTTGTTGCGCAATTCGCCCGCGTTGCCGGAGTTCCGGACCGCGTCCACGATCTTGAGCCGCTTCAGCATCTGCTTCTTGCGGTGCTGGCTGGTCTCGTTGGCCACGGATTCCCGCAGCTCGTCCGAGAGCTTGTCCACGTTGATCCGCTCGAGGAGCGACCGCACCGCGGGGGACCCGATGTCGGCCCGGAACGCGGCGTCCCCTTCGCTCTTGGCCTTGGCCCGGAGCTCGAGGTAGCGGTCTTCGTCCAGCAGCTCGCGTTCCTGGACTTCCTGCTCGCCGGGGTCGATCACCACGTAGTTCGTGTAGTAGATCACCCGCTCGAGGTCGCGCAGGGTCATGTCGAGCAGGTTGCCCATCGGCGACGGCAGCGTCTTGAAGAACCAGATGTGCGCCACCGGGACCGACAGCTCGATGTGGCCCATGCGCTCGCGCCGGACCTTGGACAGCGTCACTTCCACGCCGCAGCGGTCGCAGATCACGCCGCGATAGCGGATCCGCTTGTACTTGCCGCAGTGGCACTCCCAGTCCTTCACCGGACCGAAAATGCGCTCGCAGAAGAGGCCGTCCCGTTCGGGCTTGAACGAGCGGTAGTTGATGGTTTCGGGCTTGGTCACCTCGCCACAGGACCACCAGGTCTTCTGGCCCTGGAGCTCGAGACGCTCCCGTTCCTTCGAATCCTTGGGCCCGCGGATCTCCTCGGGCGCCGCGATCCGGATCTGGATATAGTCAAAGTTCGAGCCCTTGGGCTCGCGTCCGCTGCGGAAATCGATCATCGGTTCTCCCTCCCCTTATTCTTCGACGTCGTCGGTGACGCCCAGGGTCACCTTCAATCCCAGGGCTTGCAGTTCCTTCACCAGCACGTTGAAGGACTCGGGGATGCCGGGTTTCGGCAGATTCTGCCCCTTCACGATCGCTTCGTACACTCGGCTGCGGCCGTTCACGTCGTCCGACTTGACGGTCAGAATCTCCTGCAGCGTGTGGGCCGCGCCGTACGCTTCCAGCGCCCAGACTTCCATCTCGCCGAACCGCTGGCCGCCGAACTGCGCCTTCCCGGCGAGCGGCTGCTGCGTCACCAGCGAATACGGTCCGATGGACCGGGCGTGAATCTTGTCGTCCACCAGGTGCGACAGCTTCATCATGTAGATCGTGCCGACGGTGACCTCGGACTCGAAGTACTCGCCCGAGCGGCCGTCGCGCAGGCGGCACTTGCCGGCCGCCGAGGATCCGGCGACCCGGAGCAGCTCTACCGCCGCCGCGTCCGCGTCGGACTCGGACTTGGGACCGAGGAGGGCCGCGAGGGCCGGCAACCCGATCGCCTCGAGCACCTCGGACGGCTTCGAGTGCTCCAGGAACTTCTCAATGTCCTTGAGGCCGGCCTTCAGGGCCGCCTTTTCGGCTTTCCCCGCGTCCTCGGCATCCATCAGCTCCTGGTGGAGCGCCTGCTCCACGCGGTGCTGCGCGAGCTCACGGTCCGCCAGCTCCTTGGCCGCGAACTTGAGGAAGTCGGTGAACTGATGTGCCAGCTCCCGCGTCTCGGTCGCCAGGGACCGCGAGCCGAGCTGCGTCAGACCTGCGAGGCCGAGTCCCGGCCGGGCCCCATCGCCCAACGGGAGGTTGGCCAGATCCGCCACCAGCGCCCGCACCCGGTCGGTGTCGAGCTCGGGCGGCTTCACGTCGAGCCGCAGGATGTCCGCCGCCCACGCCAGTCCGGCGAGGCGGAGCAGCACCCCGATCTCCGTTTCGTCACCGCCCTGGAAGACGGGCGTCTTCGCTTCGAAGCCCAGGATCCGCGCGGCCCACCCGAGGTGGGTCTCGAGGATCTGTCCCACGTTCATTCGCGACGGCACGCCGAGGGGGTTGAGCACGATGTCCACCGGCCGCCCGTCGGGCAGGATGGGCATGTCTTCCTCGGGCACGATCCGGGCGATGATGCCCTTGTTGCCGTGCCGTCCCGCCATCTTGTCGCCCACCGAGATCTTTCGCTTCTCGGCGAGATAGACCTTCACGAGCTGGATCACGCCCGGGGGGAGCTCGTCGGGCTGGAGGATCTTGTCGATCTGATCCTCCGACTTCTCCTCGATCTTGCCCCGCTCCTGGGTCGCCGCGTCGAGCACGGCGCGGATCTTCTCGTTGACGCTCTTGTTGCCGACGCGGAGGGTCTTCAGGTCCACGTCGTTGAAGTCCACCTCGGTCAGCTCGGGCCGGGTGAGCTTGGTGCCGGCCGGCAGGAACTCCTCCACCGTGCCGTTCTTCAGCATCAGGCCGACTTCCTGGCCCGAGAGCAGCTCACGCAGCTCGCCGAAGACCGCCTCGGTGATCCGGGCCTTTTCGTCGGCTTCGAGCCGGCGGACTTCGCCGATCCGTTCGCCGCGGTCCTTCTCCACCACCTGGTCCTCGACGCGCGAGAAGATCTTCACGTCGATGACCACGCCTTCCATCCCCGGCGGCACCTTGAGGGACGAATCCTTCACGTCCTTGGCCTTCTCGCCGAAGATCGCCGTCAGGAGCTTCTCTTCCGGCGACAGCTCGGTTTCGCCCTTCGGGGTGATCTTGCCGACCAGGATGTCGCCCGCCTTCACATGGGCGCCGATGCGCACGATGCCGCGCTCGTCCAGGTCCACCAGGGACTCTTCCGCGACGTTCGGGATTTCGCGCGTGATTTCCTCACGGCCCCGTTTGGTGTCCCGGACGTGCAGCTCGAGCTCCTGGATGTGGATCGACGAGTACACGTCGTCCTTCACCAGGCGCTCGGAGAGCACGATGGCGTCTTCGAAGTTGTGGCCGTACCAGGGCATGAACGCCACCGTCACGTTCGCGCCCAGAGCCAGCTCCCCGTGATCGGTGCCGGCGCCGTCGGCCACGATTTGCGCCGACTTCACCTTCTGGCCCACGTGCACCAGAGGCCGCTGGTTGATCGCGGTGTCCTGGTTGGTGCGCCAGAACTTCTTGAGCTTGTACCGGTCGTGCTGCTTGAGACGGGCCAGCGGGTTGTCCCCCGCCTTCCGGTCCTCTTCGCCGGTGTCGATGATGATCTCGTCGGCGGTGACGCGCTGCACCACGCCGGCGCGGCGCGCGATGACGACGGCGCCCGAGTCGCGCGCCACCTTCTCCTCCAGCCCGGTGCCCACAATGGGCGCCTGCGGGAAGAGGAGCGGCACCGACTGCCGCTGCATGTTGGAGCCCATCAGCGCGCGGTTCGCGTCGTCGTGCTCGAGGAACGGGATCAGGGCCGCGGCGATCGAGACCAGCTGCTCGGGCGCCACGTCCATGAAGTCGATCCGCCCCGGCGCGAGGAGCGGGTAGTCGTCCCGCTTCCGGCAGAGCACGAGCTCGTCCGCGAAGCGGCCGTCTTCGGTCAGCTTCGCGTTGGCCTGCGCCACCGCGTATTCCTCTTCTTCACTCGCCGAGAGCCACCGGATCTGCCCGGTGACGCGCCCGTTCTCCACCGTGCGGTACGGGGTCTCGATGAAGCCGAGGTCGTTCACGCGGGCGTAGCACGAGAGGCTCGTGATGAGGCCGATGTTCGGACCTTCCGGCGTCTCGATCGGGCACATCCGGCCATACTGGCTGTAGTGCACGTCGCGGACTTCGAAGCCCGCGCGCTCGCGCGTCAGGCCACCGGGTCCCAGGGCCGAGAGGCGGCGCTTGTGCGTCAGCTCGGCGAGCGGGTTGGTCTGGTCCATGAACTGCGACAGCTGCGACGATCCGAAGAACGCCTGAATGACGGCGCTCACGGTCCGCGCGTTCACGAGGTCGTCCAGCGTGATCCGCTCGGGGTCGTTGTTGATGCTCATCCGTTCCTTGATGAGCCGCGCCATGCGCGAGAGGCCCACCGAGAACTGGTTCGCGATGAGCTCGCCCACCGAGCGCACCCGGCGGTTGCCCAGGTGGTCGATGTCGTCCGTGTACCCGCGGCCCTCGGAGAGCTCGATCAGGTAGCGGATGATGGCGACGAAGTCCTCTTCGGTGAGGACGGTCTGATCCTTCGCCGCGCCCACCTTGAGCCGCTGATTGATCTTGTACCGGCCCACCCGTCCCAGGTCGTAGCGCTTGGGATGGAAGAACAGCCGCTCCAGCGCCTGCCGGGCGGTCTCGAGGTTGGGCGCCTCACCGGGCCGCAGCAGCGTGTAGATCTGCTCCAGCGCCTCAGCCTCGGAGTGCGTCGGGTCCTTGAGCAAGGTGTTCTTGATCAGGGGCGATTCGCTCCGGCCCGGAGGCAGCAGCACGTCGACCTTGGTCACCCCCGCCTTCAGGAGCTTCTTCTTCATCGTATCGGAGATTTCGCGGCCACCTTCCGCCACGACTTCCCCGGTTTCCGGATCCGCCACGTCGAACGCGAGGATGTACTTCCCTTCGCGGTCACGCGTGGTGGTCGGCTGCGCGTCGTCCCGCAGGTCGAGCGACGTGTAGCCGGCGAACACCGTCACCTTGGTGATCCCGGCGCGGCGGAACGCGTTGAACCGGTCGAGCGTGAGCTCGTCGCCCACGCGGGCCAGCGGCTCGCCCTTCTTGTTTTCCGGATCCGGCACATCGGTGGACAAGAGGGTGCCGAGGACTTCGCGCTTCTGGGCGCGGCCTTCGAGCTTGCCCGTGATGTCCAGCTCCTTGGTCGCGTAGAACAGCTTGAGGATGTCCGCGTTGGAGCCGTAGCCGAATGCGCGCAAGAGCGCGGTGGCCGGGAATTTCTTCTTCTTGTCGATATGGACGTAGATCACGTCGTGGATGTCGACCGTGAACTCCACCCACGAACCGCGGAACGGAATGATCCGGGCCGAGAACAGGCGCTGGCCGTTGGGGTGCGTGCTCTCCTCGAACACGACGCCCGGCGACCGGTGCAGCTGCGACACGATCACGCGCTCGGCGCCGTTGATGACGAAGGTGCCGAGGGGCGTGAGGATGGGCAGCTCACCGAGATAGACTTCCTTCTCGATGATGTTCTTCGGACGCTTGGTCTTGGTGGTCTCTCCCACCTCTTCCATGACGACGAGCTGCAGGGTGGCCTTGAGGGGCACCGAGTACGTCATGTCGCGCTCGATGCACTCCTCGACCGAGTACTTCGGCTCGCCGAGGGCGTAGTGCACGAACTCGAGGGAGTAGTTCCCGTTCACGTCCTGGATCGGGAACAGGTCCTTGAAGACGCGTTCCAAGCCGACGTCCGCGCGCGCGTCGCCTTTCCCGTCCGGCTGCAGGAGGGACTGGAAGGCGCGGGTCTGAATGTCGAGGAGGTGGGGCATGGACATGCCCTCCTCGAGCTTGGCGAACGACAGCACCGGCAATGTCTTGTTGTTGGTCATGTCACGTCCTTAAAGACGACGCAAAAGGCCCAGCGCCCCCCGGACCGGTTGCTGGTCCAGGGGCCGCGATGGGTGCTCAAACCGAGCAAGAGTGTTGCGATTGCGTGCATGCCGTCCAACCGAAGGAGACCAGGGCGCGCCAACGGACCCCTGTGGTCCGCGGCGTCCAACCCGACGGTCTACTTCAGTTCGACGGTGGCGCCCTGCGCTTCGAGCTTCTTCTTGATCTCGTCGGCTTCCTGCTTGGACACGCCTTCCTTGACGGTCCCGCCGGCCTCGACCAGGTCCTTGGCTTCCTTCAGGCCCAGACTGGTGATCGTCCGGACTTCCTTGATGACCTGAATCTTCTTGTCGCCGCCGCTCTTGAGGATGACCGTGAACTCAGTCTTCTCCTCGGCCGCGGGCGCCGCGGCCGCCGCGCCGGCCGGCGCTGCCGCCGCCACGGGGGCGGCGATGGTGACGCCGAACTTCTCCTTGAAGGCTTCGATCAGCTCGGCAAGCTCGAACACCGACTTATTGCCGATCGCGGTGATGATTTCCTCGTTGCTGAGCTGTGTCTGCGTGGTCATTTGAGAGTCTCCCTGCCGGTTAAGAGGCAGCGCCCGAGGAGCGCTTGGTCTTGAGCGCCTCGAGGGCACCCACCATGTTCATCAACAGTCCGTTCAACGCACCGACGAATCCCGCCATCGGCGCCTGCAGCGCGCCGCCCAGCTGACCGAGGAGCTCGGTTTTCGAAGGCAGCGCCGCCAGCCGCTTCACCTGCTCCGGCGTGACCGCCTTGCCGTCCACGAGCCCGATCTTGACGGACGGCTTCTCGAACTCCTTCGCGAAGTCGGTCAGCACTTTGGCCGACGCCGCCGGGTCCGTCCCGGCCAGGACCAGCGCCGTGGGACCCGCGAGATGCTCGTCCAGCCCCGACACTTTGGCGTCGCCGAGGGCGCGCCGGGCCAGGGTGTTCTTCACGACGACGTATTCGCCACCCGCCTTGCGGAGCCGGCGGCGGAGATCCGTGATCCGGGCGACGTTCAGCCCGGTAAAGTCCGTGAGATAGAGCGACGGCGACTGCTTCAGCTTGGCCGTCAGCGTGGTCACGGATTCCTGTTTTTCAGTCTTGGTCGCGCTCATGCGTACACCGCCGGGTCCAGATGGATGCCGGGGCCCATGGTGCTCGACACCGTCACCGAGCGCACATAGTGGCCCTTGGCCGCCGCGGGCTTGGCCCGCACGATCGCGTCCATGAACGCGTGCAGATTTTCCTCCAGCGCATTCACCTGGAAGGAGCGCTTCCCGATGGGGGCGTGCACGATCCCCGCCTTGTCCACCCGGAATTCGATCTTGCCCGCCTTCAATTCCTTCACCGCCTTGGTCACGTCCATGGTGACCGTGCCCGCCTTCGGATTCGGCATCAGGCCCCTGGGGCCCAGCACCTTCCCGAGGGGTCCCAGCTGTCCCATCACGTCCGGCGTGGCCACGATCACGTCGGTATCGAGCCAGCCGTCCTTGATCTTCTGGAGGTACTCGACGCCGACCGCGTCCGCGCCGGCCGCTTCCGCTTCCTTCGCCTTGTCACCCTGCGCGATCACCAACACCCGGACGGACTTCCCGGTTCCGTGCGGGAGCGACACGGTGCCGCGGACGATCTGATCGGCGTGCTTGGGATCGACGCCCAGGCGCACCGAGATGTCGACGGACTCGTCGAACTTCGCGAACGCGGTGGACTTCACCTTCTCCACCGCCTCCTTGGCCGGATACAGCTTGCGCGGCTCGAGCTGGCCCGTGGCGGCCCGGAACTTCTTCCCGTGGACGCGCATCAGTCCTTCACCTCGAGCCCCATCGAGCGCGCGGTGCCCGCCACCATCTTCATGGCGGACTCGAGGCTCGTGGCGTTCAGGTCGGGCATCTTGAGCTCGGCGATCTTCTTGACCTGGGCCTTCGTCACCGTGCCGACCTTGTTCCGGTTGGACTGGGCGGAGCCCTTCTCGATGCCGGCCTCTTTCTTCAGGAGGACGGCCGCGGGGGGCGTCTTGGTAATGAAGGTGAAGGTCCGGTCTTTGTAGATCGTGACTTCGACCGGCGTGATCATGCCCATCGCGCTCTGGGTCTTCGCGTTGAACTGCTTCACGAAGTCCATGATGTTCACGCCATGGGGTCCCAAGGCCGTACCGACCGGCGGCGCCGGGTTCGCCTGCCCGGCGGGGACCTGCAGTTTCACCACTGCGGTGATTGGTTTTGCCATCGTCTTCCTCTCTATAGCGTCAGCCGACTATGCGGCCGACTCCCACTTGGCCCGTGGTAGGGCACCTACCTAGACGTCTAGCTCTAGTGTGCTTTCAGCTGCAAATAGTCCAGCTCGACGGACGTCGGTCTGCCGAACAACGACACCGACACCCGGACCTTGCCCTTGTCCGGGATCACCTCTTCCACCGTCCCCGAGAAATCCGAGAACGGACCCTCGATGATCTCGACCACCTGCCCGACCAGGAACGGGATCTCCTGCACCGGCTCTTCTTCCTGCACCGGCTCGGCGATTCCCAGCAGGCGGTTCACTTCTTCGCTGCGCAGGGCCATCGGCTCCTTGCCGGTGCCGACGAACTTGATCACGCCCTGAATCCCGTTGATGACGTGGCTGGTCTCCTGATTCAGCGCCATCTCGACCAGGACGTACCCGGGATAGATCTTCCGCTTGACCGTTTCCTTCTTGCCGTTCTTGATCTCCACCACGTCCTGCGTGGGGACCATCGCGAGCTTGATCGGCTTTTCCTCGTCGGACCGCGGATCGTCCTGGATCCGGCGCTCGATGAGGGAGCGGACCTTGTTCTCGTGCCCGGCCGTGGTCTGCACGGCGTACCAGCGGCGGTCCGCCATCAGAAGACCTTGGCCACGGCGGTCACCAGCAGGAACTGCAGCAGCGTGTCCATGAGTCCGATCACGATGCCCAGCACCAGCGTGAACGCGATGATGGCGACCGTCGCCTTCCGCAGCTCGATCCACGACGGCCAGGTGACCCGCTTGGTCTCGGCCTGGACCTCACGCAGGAACGACACGAGCCGGGAGAGAAAGCCCGGCCTCCCGCCTTCCGGCGAGGTGACCGCGTCCGTCGCCACGGCTACTTCGATTCCTTGTGGACCTGCGGCTTGTTGCACCGCGGGCAGTACTTCTTCCACTCCGCGCGCTCAGGGTGCTTCCGCCGGTTCTTCGTCGTGAAGTAGTTCCGGTTTTTGCACGTCGTGCATTCCATAATGATGTTTTCGCGGGGCATTTATCCCTCAGATTTCGGATTTCGGATTGTGGATTGCGGATTCATAGGATGTCCCGGCTTCAGGCACTCAATCCGCAATCCGCACTCCGCAATCGGCAATCACTTTCTGATTTTCGTGACGACACCCGCGCCGACCGTCCGGCCACCTTCCCGGATCGCGAACCGCAGGCCCTCTTCCATCGCGATCGGCGTGATCAGCTCGATCGCCATCTTCGTGTTGTCCCCCGGCATCACCATCTCGACCCCCGCCGGCAGCTCCACCGTCCCCGTCACGTCCGTCGTCCGGAAGTAGAACTGGGGCCGGTAGCCCTTGAAGAACGGCGTGTGACGGCCGCCCTCGTCCTTCGTCAGGACGTAGACTTCGGCGTCGAAGGCCGTGTGCGGCGTGATCGAGCCCGCCTTCGCCAGCACCATCCCGCGCTCGATGTCCTTCTTCTCGATGCCGCGGAGCAGGAGGCCGGCGTTATCCCCCGCCTGACCCTCGTCCAGGAGCTTCCGGAACATCTCGACCCCGGTCACGACCGTCTTCTTGTCGGTCCCGAAGCCCACCATCTCCACTTCCTCGCCGACCTTGATCTTGCCGCGCTCGATCCGGCCCGTGGCCACCGTGCCGCGGCCCGTGATCGAGAACACG
>DATNDQ010000106.1:0-8809 GCA_035553475.1 Gemmatimonadales bacterium | reverse complement strand
TGGCGCTCTGCTCGAGGAACTCCTTCAGCTGCCGGCCCGTGATCCGGACCGCCATCAGCGTGTTGTCGAACGGATATACCCCCGCCAGATCGCGGAGATGGATTTCCCCCGGGAAGGACGCGCTCGGATCGAACGACGGCGTCGCGGAAAGGTCGGCCCCCGCGTGGCGTCGCATGACCTCGTTCACGAAGTCGATCAGCGGCGTGTCCTCGGCTCGCGAATACCGCCCGTCGAAGCCGGCTTCGGCGTTCCCCAGCGTCTGGCCGGCCCAGATCCGGACCCGTTCGTGCGAGGGCTCCTCCCGGCGGACGAATGACGGCAGCTCGGCGACCGTCGCGAGCGGAATGAGATCCGCTCGCAGCTGGTCCACCGCCCATTTGCCGTTCGTTCGCTTGAGCCAGACGTGGACCACGGAGAGCGAGCGCCCCCAGAACCCCGGCTGAACGAAGTGGACCCCGTTGATCACGCTGTCTTTGACTTCCCGATGCGTGTGGCCGAAGACCACGAGGTCGGGCTTCGGGGACATCCCCGCGAGGGCGGCCGCGTTGTTCTCCGGCCCCACTCCCGCGGTGTCGTAGGACGACGCTTCGTTCAGGCCGGCATGCACCAGCACCAGCTTGAAGTCCACGCCCTGCCGGTCCAGGCCTGCGAGCGCGGCGGGTGCCGCCTGCGCGATCGGGAGCACCTTGACCTTCCCTCCGAGCTGCTGGCGATCCCACACCATGACCCCGGGGGTGGTGAGGCCCGTGATGCCGATGCGGATTCCGTTTCGGACGATCACCGCCGTCGTCGAGAAGAGCGGTGCATCCGCACGCTCCGCCTGCGTCGCCGGGACCATGATGTTGGCGCTGAGATATCGGAACGTGGCGTCGGCGACCGCGTTGCGGAGTGCGTCCACGCCGAAGTCGAACTCATGGTTCCCCGGGATCGCCGCGTCGTAGTCCAGGGAGTTCAGCGCGTCGATCATCGGATGCGGACGCGCCGGCGCCACACGCCCGTAGTAGGTCGCGTAGAGGTTGCCCTCAATCAGATCTCCCGCATCGACCAGGACGACCTGTCCCGGATACTGCGAGCGGAGAGTCGAGAGGATCGTCGCGGCCCGGGAGAGCCCGCCCGGTGCCTCGGCGTCCCGGACGTCGTCCCAGCCCAGCATGCGCCCGTGGAGATCGGTCGTGGCGACGATCACCAGATGGGCCGTGTCGGGCGTGGTGGCGGCGGGCGGAGGCTGCTTGGGTGGGGTCGTCGTCTGCAAGAGCAGCAGCAGTGCGGCAATTGTTGTCATAGTGCGGTCTAAATTGCGAGGGCCCATCGCTTCGCGCTACCTTCGTCACAGTCGTGTCACAGGCATCGGGCAATCGTCCCCGGCACCGATATCTTCATGCGCTATGCCAACACCTTCGAGTAACCGGTGAACCTGTCGGCACGAGTCCTGGTCGTCGATGATGAAGCGGATATCACCGCTCTGGTGGCGTATCATCTGGCCAAGGCAGGGTACCGCGTCAGCACCGCCGCCTCGGGTGTAGAGGCCCTCAACGCCGTTCGTGAGGAGCGCCCCGATCTGGTAGTGCTCGATCTAATGCTGCCCGGCCGGTCCGGGTTCGATGTCTTGTCCGAACTCCGCGGCCGGCCTGAGACGAAGGATGTCGGCGTGGTCCTGCTCACCGCCAAGAAAGACGAACCTGACCGCATCAAAGGGCTCTCGCTCGGCGCCGACGACTATCTCGCCAAGCCGTTCTCACCCCAGGAATTGGTGCTGCGCGTGGGTGCCGTGCTGCGCCGGCTCAGCGCGCCAGCCGTCAGCGCCGGTGGCGTTCTGGCGGCGGGCCCCGTCCGTCTCGACGTGGCTGCCCACAAAGCCGAAGTGGATGGCGAGGCCGTGGACCTGACGGCCACGGAGTTCCGGCTGCTGCGCCTGCTCATCGAGCGCGAAGGCCGGGTGCAGGATCGTACCCAGCTCCTCGAGACGGTCTGGCGGGCCCAGCCCGATATTCAAACCCGGACGGTGGACATGCACGTGCAGCGCCTGCGGACCAAGCTCGGTCGCGCCGGCTCGTGCATCGAGACGGTTCGCGGAGTCGGCTACCGGTTTCGGACGCCCAACCCGCTGCCCGCGGCCCGTACCAAGAAACGTTGATGCGGCTGGCCACTCGCTTTTTCCTCGCCACCAGCGCTCTGGTGACGGTCGCGGTGGCGACGCTCACCATTTCCGCCGACCACACGCTGCGCCAGGAACTCGTGACCCGTCTCGAGGCCGCGCTCGAGAACGACGCGCGCTTGATCGCCACCCAGGTGCCGGCGGACACCAACACGTGGTCGGAGGTCGCGCACCGGCTCGGCACGATGATCGGCCGCCGCGTGACCCTGATCGACCCGACCGGCCGGGTCCGCGGAGACGCCGACTTCCCGCCGGAAGCCCTGCCCCATCTGGAAAACCACCTGATGCGTCCTGAGGTCCAGCAGGCGCTCAAGCAGGGCGTCGGCACCTATCAGCGGTTGTCGGCCTCAACGAACGAACGGCAACTCTACGTCGCGGTCCGGGAGGGACCTCCCGGAATCGCTATCGTGCGCGTGTCCGCCACCCTCGCCAGCGTCGATACCGCAGTGTGGGAGACGGAGCGCACGATCATCGGCGTCGGGGTCATGGCCGTCCTTGGCGCCCTTCTGGTCGCCTGGATCATGGGGCTCTCCTTGTCTCGTCCCCTGGTACAGCTCGCCGGGAGCGCCCGGGCCATCGCGGCCGAAGAGGAGCCCGTGTTCCCCGACTCCCGCGTCCGCGAGGTGGCGGACCACGTGCGCGCCCTCCGCGCCATGCACGAGGAGCTCCAGAACCGCTTCGCGGAGTTGCGGAGAGAGCGGGAAGAGTCTCGGACGCTGGTCGAGTCCATGACCGACGGCGTCATCGCTGCGGACTCAGCGGGCCGCATCGGGACCTGCAACGCGGCCGCCCGCCGGATGCTCGACCGGAAATCGGACGAGCCGGTCCCCGAGCTCGCCCTACTGTTCCTCGAAAAGAGCTCGCGGGACTTCGTTCGCGATGTCGTTGCGGGCAAGGAAGTAGACGAGCGCGAGTTGATCGTGGGCGGACGCGTGCTCCTCGGCACGGGCCGCATGCTCCCCGACGGCGGCACGTTGTTCGTCCTCCGCGACGTCACCGCGCTCCGGCACCTCGAAACCGTCCGCCGTGACTTCGTCGCGAACGTGTCACACGAGTTGAAGACACCCTTGACCTCCATCGCCGGATACGCCGAAACCATCGCCGGCGAGGCCGAGGCCGAGTCACCGGCGCGGCATTTCGCCAGCACCATCCTCGCCAACGCCAGGCGCATGCACCGGCTCGTGGAGGATCTGCTCGATCTTTCGAAAATCGAATCGGGTGGCTGGCGCCCGGTGCCTCGCGTCGTGGACTTGAGCGCGTCGGCACGGGATGCCTGGACCGCCTTCGCGGAATCTGCGGAGGATCGGGGCGTGACCTTCGACCAGAAGGTGCCCGCGGCCCTCTCGATCGCGGTGGATCCCGATGCGCTCCGGCAGATCCTCTCGAACCTGTACGACAACTCCCTGCGCCACACGCCGCGCGGAGGCACCATCACGGTGTGGGCCGCGCCCGCCGGGGAGGGTGTGGTGCTGGAAGTCCGCGACACGGGATCCGGCATCGGGGCCGAACACATTCCGCGCATCTTCGAGCGCTTCTACCGCGCCGACCCCGCGCGCTCCCGGGACCAGGGGGGGACCGGGCTCGGCCTGTCCATCGTGAAGCACCTGGTGGAAGCGCACTCAGGACGCGTAGATGCGGAGAGTGCGCCGGGGCGCGGAACCACCATTCGCATAGTCCTGCCGCCGCCGATCTCCGTTACACAGTCGTAGCACTGCCTTCACTGGCACTTGACCCCCCACGTCGATTCTCATCGACGTGCGAATCGCGTTAGTCTCGGATACCTATGCGCCACAGGTGAACGGCGTCACGACGGTCCTTCGCCGGATTGTGCGAGCCGTCGGAGATGCCGGACACCTGGCGGCCATGGTGGCGCCGGCCTATCCGGGAGGGCACCCCCCCGATCCCCTTGAGCTGCGGGTGCCGTCCCTGCCCTTCCCGCCGTATCCCAGCATTCGGCTTTCCCTTCCGCTGACGCGTCGCATCAATCGTTACCTCGACCGCTTCGAACCCGATCTCGTGCACGTCGCCACCGAAGGCCCGCTGGGCGTCATCGGCCGCGCGTGGGCCCTCAAGCACGACGTTCCGCTGATGACCTCCTTCCATACGGACTTCCCCCGCTACGCCCGTGACTACCACGCCGGCGTGCTCGAGCCCGCGGTGTGGAAATGGCTCGCGTGGTTCCATCGCCCCGCGCAGATGACGCATACGCCGGGAGACGGCACGCGCGCCGAGCTCCTGACGCATGGCATCGGACACGCCGTGGTCTGGGGACGGGGCGTAGACTCGAATCACTTCAATCCCGGCCGCCGTGCCACCGCCTGCCGTCGCTGGCTGGCCGGCGGCGACGACACGGCGATCGTGCTCCACGTCGGCCGTCTGGCCCCCGAAAAGAACCTGGACGTCCTGGCGGAAGCGTGGCGGATGGCACACGCCACATTGGGACAGCGAGTGGCTTTCGCGCTTGCCGGAGCGGGTCCCCTGTCCCGTCGTCTCCATGCGAAGCTCCCATTCGCGCGCCAGATCGGATTCGTTGACCGGGAAACGCTGGCGACACTCTACGCCAGCGCCGACCTCTGCGTGCTCCCGTCCAAGACCGAGACCTGCGGACTGGTGGCTCTCGAGGCGATGGCCTCGGGACTTCCCGTGGTCGCCGCGAATGCGGGGGGATTGAAGGAAAGCGTGCGGAATCGTGAGACGGGCTTTCTGGTCAGTCCCGACGACCCACGCGCGTATGCGGATGCGATCACCGAGCTGGTGGATCAGCCACTGGAGCGCCGGGAATTCGGCGCGGCGGCCCGGCGCGTCGCCGTGGAGCGTGACGTACGCCCGGAGGATGCCGAGCTCCTTGCTCAATACGCCGCCATCAGCGGCAAACCTGAGAGGACCGCATCGTGCGCCGCGTAATCCTGATCCTGGTCGACGGGCTCCGGCCCGACGCCATCACGCCGAGCATCATGCCGTCGCTCGACGCTTTCTCGCACAACTACACGCTCGCGCTCCGGGCATCCACAGTGCGGCCGAGCACGACGGTGGCCGCACTCGCGTCCCTCGCGACCGGCGTCGGCCCCGCCAACCACCGGCTGGTAGAACCGGGACTCGGCTTCCTCGGGCGGCTCGGCGGCCTCAGGCCTGTCGCGCGGGAGCTCGGCAAGGGCGGGATCCCGGTGGACGTCGTGAGCGGCGAGCTCGCGATGGGCGCGTGGCCCATCGCCCAGGCCCTGGCCTCCGCGGCCGGAGTCCGGAAAGTGGTATCCGGCGGACGAACCCCGCTCGACGCCGCAACCGCGACCAACCAGATCCTTCTCGAGGGCGAAGAGCAGGCCGTGTTCGTCTATCTCCCCGACTGCGACCGCGCGGGACACGCGTATGGATGGATGTCGACCGAGTATTTGAAAGCCGCCTCCGCGGTCGACGTCGCTGTGGGGCGCCTGACGGGGTGGGTAGAAGACGCACTGGTGATGGTGCTCGCCGACCATGGCGGCGGCGGCGTGCGCCCCGACGACCACGACGAGCCGCATGAGATCAACGACCATATTCCGCTCATCATCGGCGGCGTCGGCGCGACGCGGAGACATCAGCTCACTCGACCCGTCTCCATTCTCGATGTACCGGCGACGCTTCTCTGGTGGTTTTCGCGGCCCATTCCCCCGACCTATGAGGGCCGGCCCCTCACCGAAGCGCTCTCGCAGCCGGCCCGGCCCGTCGAGGTGCTCGCCTGAGCCGCTGGCTCACCAACCTCGGAGGCGCCCGGGTGACCCTCGGCGTGGGGGCGGTCCTGCTCGCGTTCAGCCGTGAGCGCCGCCTCGGGGTCGCCGTGCTCGTCGCCAACGCCGGGTCCCACCTCGCGGTCCAGCTGCTGAAGCGCGCCGTCCACCGGCCACGTCCCTGTGACGCCCATGGCGTCCCGCTTGCCCTCGTTGACCTGCCCGATCCCTACTCCTTTCCGTCCGGACACGCCGCCGCGGCTACCGCCGTTGCGACCTCCATCTCCCTCGCGCACCCGGCACTCGCGCCGGCCCTCCTGCCCCTGGCGATCCTGGTCTCCCGGTCGCGCGTTACCCTGCGGGTGCACCACGTCGGAGACGTGATCGCGGGAGCCGTGCTGGGTGCATCCGGGGCGATCGCTGCCCAAGCGCTTTTGTAACAGAGTCTTAGAGCGTTGCACAGCCGTGACCAATCCGGGCTAATTTCCCGGATTGGGAGTTCCATGACCGCCATTCCGCTGATCGCAGCACCCCACTCAGACGCCTCGACCAGGGGCGGGGCGAAGCACACTTCGCCCCGCATCGCCGCGATCGATATCGGCACCAATTCGATCCGGCTCGTGGTCGCGGAGGTCCAGCCGGACGGCACCTACCGGATTCTCGACGAAGACCGGGAAATGACGCGGCTGGGGCACGGTCTGTATGCCGAAGGGAGAATCGGTGAGGAGCCGATGGCACACTCCCTCCGCGTGCTCGGCCGGATGAAGGCGATCGTCGAGGGATTCGGCGTCCACGAGCTGCGTACCATCGCGACGAGTGCGGTCCGCGAAGCCTCCAACGGCCGGGAATTCGTTCGCGAAGCCTGGAAGCGTTGCCGAGTCCGCGTCGACGTGGTTCCCCCCGAAGAGGAAGCCCGTCTGGCCCTGCGCAGCGTCCGCCGTCATTACGACATCGGGGACCGGCGAACGGCTATCGTCGATATCGGTGGGGGCTCCGCCGAGGTGGTCCTCGCCGTAGGCGGGCTGGTGGAGCTGGTCGTCTCCCTGCCCCTCGGCGCGGTTCGCCTCACCGAGCACTACATGAAGTCCGACCCGCCGCGCGACAAGCACTGGAATGCGCTCCAGCGGGGCATCGACGGGGTGATCAAGACCGGCCTGGGCAAGGTCCCCTTTGTGGCCGAGGTGATGATCGGCTCCGGGGGGACGTTCACGAACATGGTTGAGATGGTTCAGTGCGAGCGTGAAGGGAAGGCCGGAACCCCTCGCGACTATCCGCTCGCGCGCGCTGAGGTCACCCGCCTGCTCGACCGGTTGCGCGAAACTCCCCTCGCCGCCCGCCGCGAAATCCCGGGACTCAATCCGCAGCGCGCGGACATTATTCTCGCGGGCGTGGCCGTGGTCGACCGGCTCGCCAAGCGGCTGGGTACGCAGCGCGTGCTCGTGAACGACCGCGGCATCCGGGACGGCGTCCTGCTCTCCATGATCGAAGAGCTCCCCGGCATGGCCCGGCCCCGCCGCGTGGCTCCGCCAGACCGGATGGACTCGGCGCGCCGCCTCGCCCGCCAGTGCCGTTCGAACGAACGCCACTGCGAGCGGGTCGCGGCGCTCGCGGTTCAGCTCTTCGACTCGTTGCGCCGGCCCTTCGACCTGCCGCAGGAAGGACGGGAAATCCTGATGGCCGGCGCCCTGCTGCACGACATCGGCTACCTGATCAATCACGAGCGCCACCACAAGCACGCCTACCACCTCATCATGCACGGCGACCTGCCCGGCTTCTCGGCTCGTGAAGTGGAGCTCATCGCCAACGTGGCGCGGTACCATCGCCGTGCCGCGCCGAAGAAATCCCACGCCAATTTCGAGAAGCTGAGCAAGGACGAACGCCGGCTCATTCGCCGGCTGTCCGCCATCCTGCGTATCGCGGACGGCATGGACCGGACGCATGGCGGTGTGATCAAGACCGTGCGCGCCCGGACCGACCGGAAGAAGGTCCGCATCTCGGTCACCGCGTCCCGGAACCCGTCCATCGAGCTGGATGACGCGCGGCGGAAGAGTGCCCTCTTTGAAAAAGCCTTCGATCGCTCGCTGGTGTTTTCGATGCCGCGGGCCCGTAGCAGTGCCAGGAGACGTGCATGACCGACCGCGCCCCCGCCGGATTCCCGGCCGACCACTACATCAACCGCGAGCTCTCGTGGCTGGAGTTCAATGGGCGCGTACTCGAGGAGGCGGCCGACCCCACCAACCCGTGGCTCGAGCGCCTCAAGTTCACGTCGATCTTCAGCTCCAACCTGGATGAGTTTTTCGAAATCCGGGTGTCGGGGCTGCAGCAACAGGTGTACGCGGGGGTCGAACCCCAGGACTTCGGCGCGGAGGGCATGGCGCCCGCCGAGCAGCTCGCCGCCATCGAAAGGCGGACCCACGAGCTGGTCGCCGAGCAGTACCGGGTCCTCATGGCCGAGGCGCTTCCGGGGCTGGCCGAGGTGGGGATCGAGCGCGTGCGCTGGGCGGACCTGACCCCCGCCGAGCGGCGGCAGGCGGTGGGGTTCTTCCGGGCGAGCGTATACCCGGTGCTCACCCCTCTGGCCATCGACCCCGGCCATCCGTTCCCGCACGTCCACAACAAGAGCTTGAACATCGCGCTCCTGGTGGAGCGGAAGAATGGCGGTCTGCCGCGGCGGCACTTTGCCGTCGTACAGGTGCCGGCGGTATTGGACCGCGTCATGATCGTGTCCCGCGCCGAGAAGAAAGTCCGGTTCATGCTCCTCGAGGACGTCATCGCCGAGCACCTGGGCGAGCTGTTCGGGCACCTGAAAGTCGTGGACCACACCGTCTTCCGGGTCACCCGCAATAACGACCTGTCGATTCAGGAAGACGAGGCCGAAGACCTCCTCGAGACCATCGAAGAGAGCCTGCGCCAACGCATGCGCTCCGACCCGGTGCGGCTCGAGATCTCG
>DATNDQ010000105.1:0-2693 GCA_035553475.1 Gemmatimonadales bacterium | reverse complement strand
TCCCGATGCGCTGAAGGATCTCAAGGATCCGCGTCTCGAACGGCACGTAGTGGATGTGCTCGACGCCGGGCAGTACGAACGATTCCTCGCCGGTCACGGCGCGGCATTCTGTACCCTGGGGCTGGGAGAACCGTCGAAGTTCCCGCGCGAAGAATTCAAGAAAGTGGACCTGGACGGTACGGCGGATTTCGCCGCGGCCTGTCGCCGTCAAGGCGTGACGCAATTTCTCCTGCTCACCGCGGTGGGAGCCGACGCCAAGTCGTCGATCTATTACGTGCGCATCAAGGGTGAGGTGGAAGAGCGGGTCAAGGCTCTCGGCTTCGCGCGGGCCAGTTTCTTCCGGCCGTCCATGTTGATGACACCGACGAATCGCTACGGCTTCACGCAAGGCGTGTTCCTCACGCTGTTCCCGCTCATCGATCCCCTCCTGGTTGGACCCCTGTCTCGCTTCCGGAGCATCACGGTATCGGATCTCGGCAAGGCGATGGTGCGTCACGCCGAGCGGCCGGGGGCGGGGGTGGAGGTGCTGGAGTGGAAGGAGTTTCAGGCGGTGCTGCGGGGGACGGGGGCGTGAGCGAGGCGACCCCCGAGCTCCGCGTGAAATTGGCGGTCTATCGACACTTCGCGGACTCGGGCCTTGCCCCGTCGGTGGCCGAGATCGCCGCACGCACCGGGACAGGTGTTGGTGAAGTCCGGCAAACGTATGCCCGTCTCCGGGCTCAGCGGGTGTTGGTGCTCGAAGCGGATGGCGAGTCCATCCGGATGGCGCCACCGTTCTCGGGTGTCCCGACGCAGCATCGGCTGACCTCGGATGGTGTGACTTACTACGCGAACTGCGCCTGGGACGCGTTCGGTATCCCCGCCGCACTGCATCGCCCCGCGGTGCTGCATTCACGATGCGATGCGTCGCAGGAGCCGCTCGAGCTGGCGATCTCGGCACAGGGACCACCGTCATCCGACTGGTTTTTTCATTGCGCCGTGCCTGCAACGAAATGGTGGAACGACATCGTATTCACGTGAAGTACGATGCTCTTCTTCCGGTCGGAAGAACGGGTTCGCGAATGGTGCCTGAAGCGGGGGTTGCCGGTGCGGCCCCTCGTGACACTCGATCAGCTCTGGGGGCTGGCTCACGCGTGGTATTCGACCCGGCTGGAAGCGAATGCGCGCCGCCCTCAGCCGGACGAGATGCGCCGGATCTTCGCGGGTCTCGGTCTGACCGGGGCCTTTTGGGATCCCCAAGCGGACAAGTTCTAGGAAGGCGTGCGGATTTCCGCAGCTCCGTCGTCTCTACACGTATGAGACCCTTCGCGGCGATTCACGGCGCAATACTCCTTCTCTGCGCGCCAATGCTCTCGACTCAAACGTGGTGTGCCCAGGAGGCCGGGTGTGTCGTGCCCATCATGATGCGTGATTCCACGCTGCCCGTTGGAACGATCAGGGGCGTGGTGATCGAGTGGAACCCGATGAGCCCGGATAGCGCCGGTACATTCGGGCAGTATCGGGGTGCGGTGATTCTTGATCATGGAACCGGAGCCCGCGCGCAGGCCGGAGCGGGCGGTGCATTCGAGCTCACGGGATTGAAGGCGGGATGGGACACTTTGACTGCCGCGTACATCGGGTACCAAAGGACCACCGTGGCGGTCCAGATGCCGGGACGCGGTGGTTTGCGGCTGCTCATCGTTCTCCAGGCAGCCTCGATTGTCTCCTCAGATGACCGGTTTTCCGGGGAGCCGATGGGCACCGACGCCGACTGGAGTGCGGACAGCAATTTGGTGTCTGATCCCTCGTGGATTTCCGGGACGGTCGCCAAGAACGTTCTGACGGTGGCCTTCAAGCAGGGCACGTCGATGGCGAGGCAAGAGGCGTTGATCGCTTCGGTGCACGGGGAGGTCATCGACGAGATGGACGTCCGCATATCCGACGTGAGTCCGGAGTACACCATCAGGGTACCGACGCATCCAGATGCGTGTGGCGTCAAGCAGGCCCTGGACTTCCTGAACAAGGCGCCCGAGGTCGAGATGGCGATCCCGGAGCTCGTCTTTACGACCGATCAGAACAGCACCGTGGATCCGGGGTCCGGTCTGATCCCGGCGCCGGCGACTCACCACGGCTCCTCACACCCATGTCCTCCCGGAGTCAGCTTGTTGAAGTAGGAGTTGTCCGGGTCCCGGTTGGAGTATCCTCATCGTGACGGAATCGGACCAGTTTCTTCGTAAGGTGTTCGACCCTATCCCGAGGACGCCATGAAGCGCCCCGCATTCGCCCTGGCTCTGCTCACGCTTGCATCGGCCTCGCTGCGTTCCCAAACGCCCACGTCCGGAGAGGGATCTGCCGTGCGGGCCGTGGTCGAACGCTACCTCCACGGCCTCAAATTCAACGATACGACCGCACTCCGCGAAGCGTTCTGGCCTGACGCCAAGCTCTACTACATCCGTGCGGACTCTCTTGCCGAGTGGACACAAGCCAGCTGGTATGCGAGCTTCGCGGGGAGCGTCGGGCGCGAAGAGCAGGGGGACCTGCGCATCGCGAGCCTTGAAGTGACGCGGGACATCGCGACCGCCAAGATCGTGGAGGATTATCCGAAGTCCCGGTATACGGACTACGTGTCCTTGCTTCGGATTCGCGGGCGGTGGTGGATCGTCAACAAGGTCTATACGGCGGAGCGACGTAAGGAAGGCTGACCCTCAACAGGG
>DATNDQ010000104.1:0-3949 GCA_035553475.1 Gemmatimonadales bacterium | reverse complement strand
AGGTGTTCCAGGGCCTCGGGCGTTTCGCGTTGGGCGATGCTCGCCTGGAGGTGGGAGCGGGCTTCGTCCCAGGCGCCGCGTTCGAGTGCGGCGGTGCCGGCGGCGAGGTCAGGGGGTTGGAGCACGGGGACAAAACTAAGAGCTTTCCAGCGATATCCACCATCGTCCCAAAGCCTTCAACAGCCAAGCCCGGAGTCAGGATACTCGTGAGCTACCATGTGCGGGCGGCAGTTCCGGGGGACGAACCCATTCTTCGCGCGTTACGACTCGAGGCACTCGCGGAGGCGCCGGATGCGTTCGGCTCTACCTACGAGCGGGAGATAGCGCGCAGCGTGGCCGACTGGGGAAAGTGGCTCACGCCGGGGGTCACCCTCATCCTCGAAGATGACGGAACTCCGCGCGGCCTCGTAGCCGGCGTACGAGACGTGGACCCCGCGGTCGTCCACCTGATGGCGATGTGGGTACACCCGGCCCTGCGCGGATCAGGCGCGGCCGATGTCCTCGTGGCCGAACATCTCGCTTGGGCGCGCGGAGTCGGCGCCGATCGGATACGTCTGGCGGTCATCTCCACCAATCATCGGGCCCGGCGTCTCTACCAACGTCACGGTTTCCGGGCCACGGGGATCGAAACCGTCAAGGATGACGGCCGTCGTGAGCTCGAGATGGTCAGGTCGATTTCGGAGACCCCGCAAGCATGATCTCTCGGCCGGTCACAAGTATCCCCGTCATCGCTGCTCTCTTGCCCAGAGGGCGAATGCTTCGGAAGGTGGACAGGCTCTTGCGCGGAACGGCGGTGCTGTACGCCTTCCCCACGTGGGCCGATTTCGCCGCCTTCCTAGGGACCGGCTATGTGGACGCGGCGTTCATCGATCCCATGGTCGAGTCAGGGGTGGATTGGGGGGATCGTCTCCAGCGCCTCGACAGTTGGCAACGGCATCGTTTGATCCTGTACACAACCCTTACTCCGGAGTTGGCCTCGGTGCTCTTATGTCTGGGCCGTGCCGGCATCCGGGAAGTCGTCTTCAACCGTCTGGATGACGGTCCTCAACGGCTCACCGAAGCCCTGGCCCTCACGGGCGTCAGGGTGATCAATGAGTGGTGCCCGTATTAGTAGAGCCTGATCCGGTATCCGCCTTCGTCGTGCGTCAGCGCCCATTCGCGGATCGTGCCAGCGGGCAGGTCCTTGATGAGCCTCCTCACGAGCGGCTTGATGATGGGCGCGCCTTTGGAGCCACGGCCACGGCCGGTGATCACGTGGACGATCCCTCCCGGCGCGCGGGCCTTCCAGGTCTCGAGGAACGCTCTCAGCGCGGGCTCGACTTCTCCCGCCGGAAATCCGTGGAGATCGAGCGTCGCGATCGCTTTGGCGTCGAGCAGCGGGTCCGAGGAGTCGAAGTGGGGGTGTTGGTGTCTGGGCATGACGGAAAGATGGTGTGGGGGTGGGACAGCGGGACCGCGCCCGGGTTCACTGACCCCGGGCGTCAGCCCGGGGTGGACGGGAGGTGAGAAAGCCAGTCCCCGCATCTGTCGGGGCGAGTACGGATATGTCAAACCAGACAAGCAGGTCCCTTCGCTGCGCTCTGGGCAAGCTCTTCGCTCGCGCTGGCGCGCTCGCTCAGGATGACAAGCGTCCTTTGGTGTCAAGAAAAAGAAGTGGAAGCTCCGTGGCCTCAGGAGTTGGGGTTCATCACACCACCGCTCTCCTGACCGCGTCCCTGAGGCTCTCCGGTTCCAGCACTTCAGCCCCATCCCCATACTGAAGCACCTCCCGGACAAACCACGCCGGATCCGCCACCCGGAACTTGACCACGTAGCGCCCCCGGCCGTCTTCCTGACCCCCGGGGTGCTCCTCGCGAATCCATCGCGCGACGCGGGAATCGAACGCGACCTTGGCCTCCACTGTCCCGCTCAGCCGCGAGTCGGCCCGGGCAATCGGTTTGAACGAGTCCGCGATCTTGAATGCCTGGCCAGTGAGCCGAGCCTCGAGGACCCTCTCGCAGCGAAAGAGCCGACAATCCCCAGTGGCCTCACACCATCCGTAGCAGTACCAATTCCCTTCTTGCTCCAGGACCTGATAGGGATGAATGGTCCGCCGCGACGGCTCGCCATCAGATCCACAGTAGTTGATCTCGACCGCGCGCCGGCCGTCTCTCGCCTCCCGTACCACGGCCAGCACCTGCTCCACATGCCCACTCGGCGCCGGGCCGACCACGAACGATTCCTCGGCAAGCTCGGGGCGCGCTGCGCGCGGGAGCGTTGCCACCAGCTTCGACGCGAGCGCCTTCCCGCCCCTGGCCCCGGCGAGTTCCGCGGTGAGCGCGAGTACTTCTTCCGCGGTGAATCTGAGGGGACGACGAAAAGGCCCCCGGCTCGAGACGGTGAAGCCGTCTGCGAGCAAGCCCACCGAGAGGCTGGCCAGCCATGGCTTGTACTCGTCTCCCATGCCGACGAGGACTTCGAGGTCCTCGCGCAGTGTGCTCTCCGGAACGCCGAGGTGCGCCGCCGCGGCCCGGTAGGAAATGGGCTCCTCGCTGTCGCGCTGTGACACCCAGGCGATCAGGCCGGCGAGACGCGACAGCTGGGTAGACGCGGTGTCGGCCACGCTCAGGCGTACCGCTTGGCGACCGACGCGCGAAGGGCATCGAGCTGTTTCCGCAGCGACGCCGGCTCCAGCACTTTGACCTGGTGACCGAACGTGAGGAGCCAGCGAAGGAATGGATCCTGTGCGCGGACCGCGAACTCCAACTCCGCGCCGCCGTCGTCAGTGACAGCCTTGACGACTTTTCCCAATCCCTCGCCGATCACCCAACGGGACTGAGGGAACGCGATCTCGATGCGGACGGTCATCGGCTTTGCGTCGGTCAGCTCCCAGGGGGCGCGTTTGAGGTATTGCTCGATCTTGAACCCCTTCGGGACCTTGAACACCCCTTTCTCGCCTCCGACCACTTCAACTTCGCGCATGCGATCCACCCGAAACACGCGCATCGCGTCCCGCTCGCGTGACCGGCCCACGCAGTACCACGACCCCCAGGAGAGCATCATCCCATAGGGCTCGATGACGCGCGTCTCTTCCTGGTCGCGGCCGATGGCGTAATAGCGGCATTTCACGGCGCGGCGGTCGCGGACGGCGCCAAAGAGGGTCTTGAAGGCTCGGCCGAAATGCTCGGAGACGGGCGACGTGATCACGTGTTCGCCGGCGGGGAGCGCCACCTCGGGAAGATCGAAGGACAGCTTTCGCAGGGCGGATTGGCCGGCAGACGCGAGCGGGTGGTCGGACATTTGCGCCACTCGCTGGGCGGCTCTTCGGAGGATGGGCACCTCGGCGGATTCGAGAGCCACGGAGGCCAGCGAGTAGGGTCGTGACCGTCGCGGCGTTCCGCCGGTGCGAACGTCCAGGTAAGGGAGGTAGAAGTCGCGGGCGTGGAGCTGGTATCCCTCCACTTCTTGATCCGCGTGCTCGGCCCAGACGGGCTTTTTCTCAAGCTCGACGCCGAGTGTCTTCAGCTCTTTCTTGTCGCGCTCAAATTTCCGTCGAGCTGATTCACGCCGGGTGTCGTCTGCCGAGTTCCAGTCGTCCTTGTAGTCCTGTACTTGGGAGAGGATGTCTTCGCGGGCGGCTGCCGTGCCGCGGCCGAGGAGGAAGGCCAGCAGGTTGAGCCAGCGCTCGGTCTTGGTCATCCCCGGGGCACCGCCCCGGGGTCAGCCGATCCAGGTGACCCCGGCCCGAGAGCCTGGAGTAACCCCGGAGCGAGCGCCTGGAGCAACCCGGGCCCGAGACCCTGGAGCAACCCCGGGCTCGCGCCCGGGGTTATGAAAAACGGGAACGCGGTGGTGTTCATAGCCCCGGGCGCAAGCCCGGGGCTAACGACATCGGACCCCGCATGCATCTGGCATCCGAGACCGGGGTTCACAGGAGTTTCAGTCCCCCAGGATTTCGCGCAAGCTCGGT
>DATNDQ010000103.1:0-14586 GCA_035553475.1 Gemmatimonadales bacterium | reverse complement strand
GATGAGCAGATCATCAAGAACATCCGCACCAACTCCGGTTTGCGCGTGTCACTGTTGAACCAGACGCAGTTCAGGAACGCGCAGGCCTACCGCATGAACCCCTATGCCATGCAAGCAGGCGGCTTCATCACCACGGGGCTTGACGCTCCGCTGGCGTTGTCGTCCGAGCAGCGGCGCACCGGACGGTGGGAGCTGCAGTGGAAAGCACCGGACCACCGCCAGTACATCACGGTGGGTGTCGACGCGGATGGCGCGGACCTCACCAACTACTCGGCCGGCTCGCCGCTTTCGGAGGCCGCTCTGGACGCGTGGACCGCGAGCCCCAGCCGCACCGGGATTTTCTTCGAGGATGTGATCTCATTCCGCTCCGTGACGCTCGAGGCGGGGGCCCGATACGACCGCGTGAACCCCGGAGTCGTGCTCCCCGACGTGGCGGGATTCACCTTCTCGAATCCGAATTGGGACGCGTCGCTCAACTCCACGAGTCCCGATGCACAATACCAGGCATCCGTGTCGAAGGTGTTCTTCAACACGCGTACTCAAGGATTCGTAACGCCGAGGGTGCGTGTGACGTGGGAGGCCGACCAAGCGACATCGGTTCACGCGGCTGTCGGCCAAACGCTGGTAACGCCGCGGGTCGGCGCGGTAGCGGCGAATTCCAACGCGGATCTGACGTTCACCAGCGCGGGATCGGTGTTCGGACGCGACGTGGCGGACGGTGTGGCCTCGAGTATCGAGGCCGGAGTTCGGCGGCGCTTCGGTGCTGCGACATCAGCTGACGTCACCGGGTACTATGACGCCCATATTCCGGTATTCGGCGAGGGCTTCCAACTGGGTGTGGGCGTGCTGGCGCAAACGGACCACGCCCACCGCTGGGGTTTGGACGGCGGTGTGACTCACCAGTTCGGGCCGGTGGCCTCCGCCACGGCATCCTACAGCATCAACGTGAACGGTGTCAGCAATGGCATCGGCTCCAGCATCACTACGCACCAGATGGCGGCTGCGGTACAGGCGAAGGTGCCTGATGCCTGGGCGCAAGAGGGTTGGCGCAGTGCGTTCAAGGACGTCGCGGCCGTCGTACAGTTCCGCATGATCAATGGGATCACGTACACGCCGTTGCAAAACGCCGGGGCCGGCACCACCGCTCCCGAGTTCAACGTTGGGGTGAACGCGACTCAGGCCGGCGCTATCAATAGCGAACGGCTTCCCTGGACCAAACTCCTGGACTTGCGGCTGACCAAGGGTGTGCGCATGAACGGGATGGATTGGACCATCTTTGCCGACTTCCGCAACTTGTTGAATTTCAAGAACTTGTACGGCCTCTACGCCGAGACCAACGACACCGCGAACGGCGTCTTCATGCAGAACAGGATCGCTTCCGAGTTCGTGAATCTCGCAAATGAAGCCAATTCCAACGGGGCGCTAAGCGGCACCTCGGTCACCTTGCCTGCGGACTGCGGCAGCTGGCAGGGTGCGGCGGGTCCCGTGGATTGTGTGATGCTGAAGCGGGCGGAGGCGCGGTTCGGCAATGGCGACGGTGTCTACACCCAGGCTGAGCAGACCAAGGCGTTCACTGCCTACTTCAACTCAATTTACGGGGCGAGCCGGTTCTACGGTCCGCAGCGGACGGTCCGGGTTGGGCTCTCGCTCGCACTCTAGTCCGCGATGACGGATTCGTGACGTTGCAGATCGTTGACCCGAGTCCAGCGCTCAGGTAGGTTGCATCCACGGCGGCAATTGGTGCCGCCTCAACGGAGAAAGCCTGTGAAGCTGCCCCTCTATCTCACCATCGACACCGTGGTCCCGGCCGCCGTCGTGCGCCCGGATCTGGGCGTCGTCGATACAGGAGCGCGACACAGGTAGCATCGCAGTACGAGCCCTCAGCTCGTCCCGATCGCCCCACCTGTGCCGCCGGCCGGGTGGGGCGATTGGCGTTTTGAGGCAGGGGCCAGAGGTCAGGGGCCAGAAACCATCGACGGCAGGAGCATCTGTGTCAGAAGCAACGATTGGAAGAACTGAAGAAAGCATCCCTCACCAGCCCGGCGGCTGGTGGGCGACCATCCGCGAGGCCCTCCGTGGGTCCCATCAGGACTACACGGTGGGTCCCGTCGGCCGCGCCATCCTCCTGCTCGCCATCCCGATGGTGCTCGAGATGCTGATGGAATCGATCTTCGCCGTGGCCGATGTGTTCTGGGTGTCCCGGCTGGGCCCCGACGCCGTCGCCACCGTAGGGATCACCGAGTCGCTCCTCACGCTGATCTACACGGCGGCGATGGGACTCTCCATCGGTGTCATGGCGATGGTCGCGCGGAGGATCGGTGAGAAGAACCCCGCGGGGGCTTCGGAAGCGGCCGTGCAGGGCATCGGGCTGGGGATCGGTGCGTCCGTGCTGATCGCCGTCATCGGGGTGCCGCTCGCGCCCTGGCTCCTGCACCTGATGGGCGCGCAGCCGGAGGTGCTCGCGCACGTGTCGTACACCCGCGTCATGCTCGGCGGGAACGTGACGATTCTCCTCCTCTTCCTCATCAACGCGACGTTCCGCGGAGCGGGGGACGCGGCCATCGCGATGCGCACGCTCTGGCTCGCGAACGGCATCAACATCCTGCTCGGTCCGTGCCTGATCTTCGGGGTCGGTCCGTTTCCCCGGCTGGGTGTCGTGGGCGCCGCGATCGCCACGAACATCGGGCGAGGCACCGGCGTGCTGTACCAGCTGTACCGCCTGCTCCGCAAGGACGCCCGGGTGGTCATGCACCGCGCCGATCTGGTGCTCCGTCCGGCGGTGATGAAGACGCTGCTCAAGCTCTCGGGCTCGGGCACGCTCCAGGTCTTCATCGGGACGGCGAGCTGGATCGGATTGATCTGGATCCTGGCGAGCTTCGGGACTGACGTCCTGGCGGGCTATCTGATCGGCATCAGGCTGATCGTGTTCGCGCTCCTGCCCTCCTGGGGATTGTCGAACGCGGCGGCTACCATGGTGGGACAGGGGCTGGGGGCCGGAAATCCCCAACGCGCGGAAGAGGCCGTGTGGCGTGCGGGGCTCTACAACATGGTCTTCCTGGGCCTCGTGGGACTCGCCTTCATTGCCGGCGCGGAGCCGCTGATCGGGCTCTTCCGCCAGGTCCCTCAGGTGTCCGAGGTGGGCGTGCAGTGCCTGCGGATCGTGAGCTACGGATTCCTGTTCTACGCGTTCGGCATGGTGCTCACGCAGTCATTCAACGGCGCCGGCGACACCTGGACCCCGACCTTCCTGAACCTGTTCTGCTTCTGGTTCTGGGAAGTCCCGCTCGCGTACGTGCTGTCCCGGACGCTGGGGTGGGGGCCGAAGGGTGTGTTCGCCGCCATCACGATCGCGTTCTCCACGATCGCGGTGGCATCGGCGATTCTGTTCCGGCGGGGCCGCTGGAAAACGCGGCGGGTCTGACCTACAGCCCCAGCCGCTTCTCGATGTGCGTCTTGACGCCCGGGGTGATGACGCCGCGCGCCAGGAGGTCGGTGAGCGCGGCGGCCACCTTCGGGCGGTCGGCGTCCAGCTTCTCGTCCCGCAATTCCTGCAGTACACGGGCGAGGCGCTGGTCGTACTCGCCGTGCCGCAGGGAGCCGGCATCGACCTCTTTCTTCAGCTTCTCCAGCTCCTGAACGAATCGACCGATCGGCACGGGCATGTGGTGCGCACTCCTCGATAGGGTGAGGTCGGTGTCGTGTCCCCCAGCTGGCGCTGGGGGTTATGTACATCGAATCGGAACGGGTTTTCATAACCCCGGGCGCCAGCCCGGGGTTACCGAAGCAACGGCATCATCCGGAGTGCCGTAGCGGCCTAGGCCTGGTTGAGACGGCGCCCGCGGAGCCCTCGCTCCCGGGCGTCTTCCTCTTCTCCCAACCCCTCAATAGTCCCACTCGCCTGCGCCGACAGCCAGACGCCGGGCAGCGGCAGGGTCACGACCACCTCGTCGGGGACCCGGGATCCGCGGGCGCCGTACTGGTGCAGGGCGGCGGCGACGGCGGGCGGTGCAAGGTCGGCGGAGAGCAGCGGGAACGCCAGATAGCTCCCCTGTGCCCCGGCCACCTGGTTCTCGATGACGTCGGCCACCGCCCGCCCTTCCGCATCACGTACCCGCGAGAGCGCGAGGTGGCGCACGGCCGGATCGCCCGCTGCGATGATCGCCGCGGCATAGTGCGGCAAGTTGGCGGTGATGTGCGCCAGAAGGCGACTCTCCTGAGAGGCGAGACCCACCGATTCGACCATGGCGGCGAGCGACGCGAGGGGCATGCGGGATTGACCCGGCACCAGAAGATTCTGGACCGTCATGAGGCGGCGCCATGCATCTCCCTTCCGTCCCTCGACGTGCAGCGTCTGAAATAGCGCCGGCGCCGGCGAGCCATTTTCGATCGCCAACTCCCCAGGATAGCGAAGGGGGTGCTGATGGAAGTCGGCGAGCCGGATCGCCCCAATCCACTGATTCGCTTCGGGATGATCCTGCGCCAGCGGCCCGCGCGCGGCTTCGGCGGGAAAGAAATGCACGGTGTACCGGGTCGCGTCGGCGTGCAAGTAACAAAAGATCTGCGCCAGCTGCCCCGCCGTCTCCGTCCCTGGCTCGACGATGAGACGCAGCTCGGAGATCGGAGGCGTCGTCCCCGCCCGTTCCCACTCGGCTCCGGCTCCCGTCGTGCCCAGGCCCAGCAAGGCGTCGAGCTCGGCCAGGAGCGTGCGGTCGAGCAGAACCCGCCGCACCACGTGGCCGTACTGCCGGACCATCGCGCGCACCGCCTGGTTCGGCAGGCGGAAGGGAACGAGGACCGCCGGGCGGACCCGCGCCGTTCGCGCGACCACCCGGTAGCGCTGGAGCGGCTCGAAGAAGTGATACGTCATCAAGCGATCAGCTCGCGGATTCTTCACGGTCCTGATCGCGGCGTCGGGAGGGGTGTCGGCCCGGACGTCTCCCACCCGGAAGGGCGCCCGGCGCACGGTTTCCGCGACGCGCGTCGCGCGTTCGTTCAGGTGCCGCACCGTGTCGGTGGCGCCCTGCGCCAGCGCATTCGCGGCATCGCCTTCCGGCCGAATGGTCAGTGGATCGAGTGGCCAGGCGGCCGAGCCCTCCGATACCAGATCGGACAGCAGCGGGGAGCCGATGAGGCGCGCGAGTGTTTGGAGCGGCCGCTCGCGGGGAGGGCCCGCCTCGCCCCAACGTCCGTCGAGAATCGCGACGCGCGCTTCGTCACCGGGGGCCAGCGCGGCGCTGTACAGGAGGTCGCCGGTGGCGTAGCCAAGGGGTTGCCAGTACTGCTCGACTTCGACGATGACTCCGTAGCGGAGATCGTTCGGCGCATCGGCCGGGGTAGCGAAGAAGTCAACCGCGTGTGTGGCGGTCGGAAGGGATGGGTGATCGCCGGCGGAAAGAAGTGGGAGTTGGTCCGTCGCCGAGGGGCGGGCGGGGGGCGCGAAGACCACCAGCCGCGCGAACTGGAGGACCTGTCCCGGGAGACTGGATCCACCCGAGGCCAAGTCGCCTCCGGTGACGGGCTTTGGGATGGCTCCGGACGTTCGGTCCGTTCGGGTCGCGACGGCCACCGCCAGATCCTTGGGCGCCTGCAGCTCGACCGGACCCTCAAAGAGGCGAAGCGCGGTGAGCTCGATCGGGACTTCGTTGCGCAGGCCGACGCGCAGGCGAATGACGGGATCTTCGGTCGGCGGGATGCGCACCAGACCATCCGCGTCCGACACCCAATATCCCGCGGAGTTTCCAGAAGCATCGAGGCGAGTGACGGGGACACCGGCGGCGGCTCCCTGCCCGACGCCCGAGACGACGCGAAGGACCCAGGGGGGCCGGGTGTCTGGTGTGTCAGTCATCTGTCGGAAAATATACGGCGTGCTGGCAGCCCTCGCCGCCGCTCTCCATCTTCCCACCTCCCCCGCAACCGGAGTCGCTGATGTCGGACAGGAACCTGGACCGCCGTACCTTCCTCGGAACCACCGCCGCCGCGTCGGCGGCCATTGCGATCGGAGCGCCGAGTCGCGCGTCGGCGACTCCGGTGTTTCGCCTCCCTGCGGCGGCCATGGATCTGGACGAAGTGACCATTGCCGGACTCCAGGCGGGGATGACCAAGGGGGAATACACCGCGCGGGCCCTGGCCGAGGCGTATTTCGCACGGATCGACGCGGTGAACACGAAGGGACCGATGTTGCGCGCCGTGATCGAGACCAATCCGGATGCGCTCGCCATCGCTGACGCGCTGGACGCCGAGCGGAAGGCGAAGGGGCCGCGGGGGCCGTTGCACGGGATTCCGGTGCTCTTGAAGGACAACATCGCCGTCAAGGACAAGCAGCAGTCCACTGCGGGCTCACTCGCGATCGTCGGGATGTCGGTACCACGAGACGCATTCCTCGCCGACAAGCTTCGGGCGGCGGGCGCCGTGATCCTCGGCAAGACCAACCTCTCGGAGTGGGCGAATTTCCGTTCGTCGCACTCCTCTTCGGGCTGGAGCGGGCGGGGCGGCCAGTGCCGGAACCCGTACGTCCTGGACCGGACGCCCTCGGGCTCGAGCTCAGGGACCGGCGCCGCGGTGGCCGCGAATCTGTGCGCCGTGGGCGTGGGCTCCGAGACCGACGGATCGATCGTTTCTCCCTCGTCCTGCTGTTCGCTGGTCGGCATCAAGCCGACGGTGGGACTGATCAGCCGGGCCGGCGTGATTCCCATCTCGCACAACCAGGACACGGCGGGGCCGATGGCGCGGAACGTCAGCGACGCCGCGACCCTGCTCGGCGCGATGGTAGGCGTGGATCCACGTGACTCCGCGACGGCCGCGAGCGCCGGGAAGTTCAAGACCGACTACACGACGTTCCTCGATCCCCAGGGCCTGAAAGGCATGCGCCTCGGCATCGCCCGCGCGCACTACTTCGGGCAGAGCCCCAAGACCGACGCGTTGATGGAGCAGGCGATTCAGGTGTTGAAGGATCAGGGCGCTGTGATCGTTGACCCCGCCGACATCGCCACCCTCGGCAAGTTCGACGATTCGGAGTTTGACGTCCTGCTCTACGAGTTCAAGGCCGATCTCAACGCGTATCTCGCGCAGCTGGGCGGAACGGGCCCCCGGACTCTGGAGGAGCTGATCGCCTGGAACACCGCGCACACGGATGAGGAGCTCAAGTACTTCGGGCAGGAGGTTTTCGTGCAGGCGCAGGCCAAAGGCCCTCTCACCGACAAGGCCTATCTCGACGCGCTTGCCAAGGACCAGAAGATGTCCCGCACCGACGGCATCGACGCCACGATGGACAAGTACAAGCTGGACGCGATCGTGGCACCCACGAATGGCCCGCCGGCGCCCATCGACTTCGTGAACGGCGAAGGGGGCTCGGTGTCTTCTTCGACGGTCGCGGCGGTGGCGGGATACCCCAGCGTCACCGTGCCCGCGGGATACACGTTCGGATTGCCGGTGGGGATTTCGTTCTTCGGGAGGCCCTGGACGGAGGGGACCCTGATCAAGGCCGCGTACGGATACGAGCAGGCCACGAAGCACCGGGTGAAGCCGCAGTTCACGCCGACGGTGAGCTTCTAAAGGGAGTCCGGCATGCTGGCGGCGGGATCGGGAAGCGCCGCCAGCTTCGTCTGCAGGTCGTATCCTTCTTTTTTGTTCAGCAATTCGAGGTAGACGAGTGCACCGGTGGCGCCCTGCATCGGGAGCAGGGCGAAGTGCAGGGCGAACGATGTGGACACCAGGGGCAGGGTACCGGGACGAACGCCCAGGGCATGGCTTCCAAGGCTCAAGCCTTGCTGAACCAGATCGGAGAGGATGTAGACCAAACCGAGCGAACAGAAAACACCCTCGAACGACCCCTTGGCCAGCTGGGCGCAACGACGGAGTCCCGCAAAGGCTCCGAGGTTCTCGATAAGGTGCACCCCGGGCACGGCGAACCAGAACACCGCGGCGTAGATCCCGGGAATGACGAGCAGAAGGGTCCCCGCGAAAATGCCGATGACCTTGAGCAAAGAGGCGACCATCAGACTTGGTCCACGGCGGACCACCCGCACCCAGATGGCCGTCACGTCGATGGCCCGCCCGTTCGCGGCTTCCCAGGCTCCCAGAATGACCATGCCGAATGCGATCGTCAGACACCAATAGGCAAGGGTGAAGGCGGAGTAGCGGATGGTGAACCCCAGGATTGACCGGGCGTAAATCCTGATGAAGAGCGCGTAGAGCAGGAAGGGAATCAGCGCGATGCGAAGCAACATCCAGAAATGACGGAGGCTGAGGACGAGCGCCCGGTCCAGAACCTCTATGCCTTCCCGTGCCGACAGCCGCGCAATCGCCATTCTCAACGCTGCCTTGCACTAGCCGCCGCCGCGGCGAATTCGCGCACAATGTTCCCGGCGGGTTCGATCCGGTCGATTCCCGCGACGCTCTTGCCCGCCTGCCAGTAGTCCTTGGACGATGTCCCTTCGAGTGCCCCTCGCTTGAGACTCCAGGTGGAGCGCAGGGCATAAATCAGGCGCATCCATCCTTTCGTGCGGCGATGGCGAAGCATCCAGCGGGCCACGGGACCCGCACGCGTCCCCACCCGCTCGACGTAAGGCGTCCGGATTACTGCCAGGGGCACGCCCGTGACCCGCTCGGTGAGCACGATGTCCTGCTCGCCGGCGTCCACGATGGCCTGCTTGTAGTCCTGGTGGGCGTGGCACTCCGGTGTCGCAATGAAACGCGTCCCCAGCTGGGCCCCCGCGTACCCGAGCCGGAGCACCCGAGCGAAGTCGGCCGGGGTTCCGATGCCGCCGGCGCAGACCAGGGGGACGCCCAGCCCGTGCAGCTCGTCGAGGAGCTCCTCGGCGCTGCGTGCGCCCGCATGCCCGCCAGCCCGGTTGTTCACGCCGATGAGCCCTGTCACGCCGCCGTCGAGCGCCTTCAGCGCCCACTTCCGCTCCGTCACGTCGTGATAGACCACCCCGCCCACCGGACGAACACAGTCCACGACCCACCGGGGATTACCGAGGGACGTGACGAAGAACCGCACGCCTTCCTCAAGCGCCACGTCCAGCCAGCGGCGCATCTTGTCCAGGTAAGCACGGGAGGACTGTTCGATGAGGACATTCATCCCGACCGGTTTCGGCGTCAGGCGCCGGATGAGCCGGAGTCCCTCCCGGAACTCGTGGCCGTGGACGTAAACCATCGACAGCGGCTGGACTATCCCGATGCCGCCGGCGTCGGACACCGCTGCCACGAGCTCGGGGTTCGAGCAGGGGTACATCGCGCCGCAGATAAGGGGGACGGCGATTCCCGCATCCCGTGTCAGCGGCGTGTCGAGCGACCTCACGCGGGGGCAGTCGGGGCCAGACGCCAGCGCACGGTGGCCCGGGCCACCACGTCGCCAGCCTCGTCGGTCACCAGCGATTCGAAGTCGTGGTCCTCAGCGGCGGTGATCGTCGGGACCGTCGCCCGCGCCGACGCGGTCAGCGTGCCCCGCGCCTTCTTGGTGTAGTCGATGGTCAAGCGGACGACGATGCCGCGCACGCTGGGAGGCAGGGCGGTTGTCATGGCCAGACCGCTCGCCAGCTCGGCGACGTTGGCCAGAGCCACCGCGTGTACCGAATGGAGGTGGTTGCGGACCCCGCGCCGGTCTGCCACCCGCACCCGGGCGAAGCCCGGTGCCAGCTCCTCGACATAGGGTCGAGTGGTGCCCGAGTAGGGCACCATCCAGCGGATGAGCCAGCTGAAAATCCGTCGTCCACCGGGCAGGGGGCGGAGGCGACGCCAGGCGGTGCGCAGCGTATCGCCGGGGGAGGCAGGGTTGGCCATGGAGGGATGGTAGTGAGCCGAGTCTCGAACCGCTACTACATTTCCGCATGACCAGAATCGCCGGGAAGACCATCCTCATCACCGGCGCCTCCTCAGGGATCGGCGCCGCCTGCGCCCGTCGGTTCGCTGCCGAGGGTGCCAACCTGGTTCTGTGGGCCCGCCGCCGCGATCGGCTCGAGGTCATGGCCGCCGAGTTGAGCAAGGCTCATAACGTCAAAGTCCGGGTCGACGAGGTCGACGTGCGGGACCGCGTCTCGGTCGAGAAGGCGGCCAAGGCGCTGCTCTCCCAGGGCCCCGCGCCCGACGTCCTGATCAACAATGCCGGGCTCGCTTCCGGGTTGAGCCTGGTACAGGACGGCGACCTCGAAGACTGGGACCGGATGATCGACACGAACGTGAAGGGTCTCTTGTTCGTGACGCGCGCCCTGTTGGCCGCCATGATCGCCCGCGGGGTGGGGCACGTGATCAACATCGGGAGTACGGCGGGCCACCAGGTCTATCAGAAGGGCAACGTCTACAACGCGACAAAATTTGCGGTGAAGGCTTTGACGGAGGGGATCAACCTCGACGTCGCAGGCACGCCCATCCGCGTCTCCAGTGTAGACCCGGGGTTCGTCGAGACCGAGTTCTCATTGGTGCGGTTTCATGGCGATGAGGCGCGGGCGAAGAGCACCTATCAAGGGTTTCGCGCGCTCACCGGCGACGATGTGGCGGACACCATTTCGTACGTTGTGAACCTGCCGCCGCATGTGAACATCCTGGACGTCATCGTCGTCCCATCGGCGCAGCGAAGCGTGCACCTCGTGGATCGGCGGCCCTAGGCCACCAGCACGAACACGTCGTACAGGGCGTGCGTCCATGCGGTGATCCCGAAGCCCCGCAATAGATAGAGCGCTGAGAAGAACACGCCCGCCAGCGTTCGGTACACGAACGAATACAGCGTCAGCTGGTCCCCGTAGGTCCCCACGTAGTGAATGGCCGAGAAGGCCAGCGCTCCCACCGTCACGGCCACGATTCCCGACAGCCGGGCACTCCAACCGAGGACCCGGTGACCTGCCCAGGCGAGGACCCCGACGATGATGACCCGGAAGAGCAGTTCCTCGTACAGACCGGCACCCAGCGAGAGCATCAGCCGCACGGGGAGCGGGGTCCGCTCGATCTGCCCCCCGATGGAGAGCCCCGTGGCGCCGAAGAGATGGGACGTGATCCCACCGACCAGAACGCCGCAGAGAATGGCGAGCGCCAGCGTTTCGAGGGACATGCCGACGAAGACCATCCGCGACAGGTGCCGGCCATGACGCCGCATGTCGTAGGCGACCAGGGCCAATCCCAGTACGATCAGCGCGATTTCGAAGACCATGGGCCCGCGCCGTCCCATCAGTTCGGCGAACAGGCTTTGGAGGATGACGTCCGCGCCATTCCGGATATCCCCCCCGGGTCCACCGGACACGGCGAGCTGCAGGACCTCATAACCAATGAAGAGGGGGAGCGCGAAGAGCAGGCTGTACCTGGGCGTCTGGGAGAGCTGCCAGTATCGCGCTGGAGCGGTTGCAGTGGTCGTCATGGCCTTTCAAGGTAAACGGCTGAGGGTGCAACTTTGTGTCACGGACGGTCGTAGGACCATTTCGGTCCCTGAATGCTTCTTCTCCTCTTAGCCGTCGGCCTCGCGGCCCCCCCCCAGCACCCCGACACCGCGACCTACCTGGACGCGACTGCGCGGGTACTCGTCGAGCGCGCCCGCGCGGCCCGGAGCGACCAGGCCGCGGGCATTCTCGCCTACAGCGCCACCGCCAAGCAGCGAATCTACTTCGGCATGCGCGCCCTCCGCCGGGACCGCGTCTTCTATCACAGTGAGACCGCCGCGCGCGTGCATTGGCACCGGCTCGGCCATGACTCCGTCGAAGTGCTGGGCGCGCGGGAGGGGATACCGATCGCCCTGCCGCATGACGAGGTCCCCGACGACATCCGGCACGACGCCCCCGATCTCCTGTGGAACCCCTCGTCGGACCGGATGAGCTTCGGCGACGGGGACAACTTCGTGCACCACCCCCTGGGGGACAGCGCGGCGGCGGACTACCGGTATCAGTCGGGCGACACGACGTCGATCATTCTGCCGAATGGCATCGAAATCCAGCTCTACGAGCTGAAAATCATTCCGCGCCGTCCCGACCCGCATCTGATGGCGGGATCCATCTGGATCGAGGCCAAGGGGTACTCCATGGTGCGGGCGCTCTTCCAACTCGCGCGTCCCTGGGACCTCGAGCTCGATCTGGATCGCGAGTCGGGGGAGAACGTCAGCGGCCACATCCCGGGGTTCCTCACGCCCATTCGTGCCGAGCTCAAGTACGCGACGATCGAGTTCTCGCTCTGGCAGAATCATTGGTGGGTGCCGCGGCTGCAGTCGATCGACGGAACCGGGACAGCCGGCTCCATCGCTTCGTTTCCGCTGCGTTTCGAGACCGCCTATTCGGACTATCAGCTGGACGGCGACACGACGGAGCATATACCTCCTCCCGTCGCCCGGCTCGACTCGGCGGTCGCCGACTCCCTCTGGAAGCGTTGCAGCAATGACTCGACCGGCAGCATCTCCTGTCATTGCCACGACCACCAATGCCATGAGGTGACGGTCGTGCTGCCGGCCGACACCCTCGCGTTGCTGACGAGCCCGGATCTCCCGCCATCGTTTGTGACGGATGAATCGGCCCTGACGACACGCGCCGATCTCGACAACATCCTGGCAGACCTGCACCTGCTTCCGCGCTCCGGTTTCGAGAACCACGCTCAGGTCAGGGCGCTCTGGCAGGCCCCGGGGCTGCTTCGCTACAACCGCGTCGAAGCCCTCTCCCTCGGCGCGCGTGCCGACGTCCCGATGGGTCCGCTCGCGTTCGACGGCACCTTCCGCGTAGCCACGGCCACGGGGCAGCCGGATGTCGATCTCGGGGTCACCAGGAAGACCCAGGATCTCACCGCGCGCTTCGGCGCCTACCGGCGGCTCACTTCGGTCGACCCTGATGCCCATTCACTGGGATTCGGCAATTCCGTGCAGGCCGTGGTACTGGGCCGGGACGACGGGGACTACTTCCGCACCGCCGGTGTGGACATCGACGTGAAGCCCGCGATCACGGAATCGCAAGTATACGAGTGGCGTCTCTATGCGGAGCACCAGTTCGTGGCTCCACTGGGCACGGCGAGGGCGAGCTTGGGGCATCTCCTCGACGGGGGCACGTTCTTCCGGCCGCAGATCCCGGCGCAACGTGCCGACCAGATCGGGACCACGCTCCGCCTGCGCGGCGATCTCCCGCTGAATGAAGGGCGGGCCTCGCTCGGCGCCAACGTCGACATGGACCTGTCTGTGGGGACCTACACCTTCGCGCGGCTGGCGTTGACTGGCCGGGCGACGGCGCCCCTGCCTGGTCCGTTCCAGGGAGCTCTCGAAGTCTCCGGTGGTGCGTCAGACGGGAAGGTGCCTCTGCAGAGCCACTGGTTCCTCGGTGGCCCGACGACCGTGCGTGGCTACGGCGGGGATGCCGCGAACGGCACGGCATTCTGGCGCGCCCGTGCCGAGCTGGGGTTTGGAATTCCGGGCGCGCGTCTGGCCCTGTTCTCCGACGCCGGTTGGGCCGGCGCCGGCCGTGTCGCCTTCACCGCCCAGCCCCTCATTTCTGCGGGGCTGGGGGCCAGCTTCCTCGACGGACTCCTTCGGGTGGATCTGGCGCGGGCGCTGACAATCACCCGCGGGTGGAGACTCGAGCTGTATACCGACGCTGCGCTCTAGGTTACTTCTGTAGCTCTTTCAGCAAATCCTCCGCCGCCTTTTTCGTATCTGCGTAGCGAATCCCATCCACCGCGGCTTTCAGTTGCGTCACCGCGAGCGCCTTGTCCTGTCTCGCCAGCGTGAACTGGTAGGCCTGCAGGGTCCACTCGCGCACCGTCCGGCGGGTGTCGTTGAGATGGCCGGCGAGCAGATCGAGGGCATGCGTGTTCCCCTTGGTCCCCAGGGCCGCCAGGAGGTGCACGGGAAGCGGCTGGTCGGCGGCCATCGAGTCGACCTTCGCGATGAACGACGTGTCGTTCGCCCCGAACACGGCGCGCAGCGCGGCGCTCTGAATCGCGTCCCGATACGAGGGTGTGGACAGGCCCTGCGCGATGGTGGCGTGGGCACCGGCGGGGTCGGCGCTGACCAGGGCCTGGAGTGCGGCGGCGCGCACGTCATAGCTCTGGTCCGACGCGAAGAGGTTGCGCGCCGTCGTCGCCACGTCGGCACCGCCGACATGGGCGAGCGAACGGATCGCGGCCGCTCGAACGGCCGCCGAGGTGTCCTTCAGGGCCGCGGTCAGCGCCGGTGAGGCCACCGCGGCGGGGAAGGTGTCGAGCGCCTCGGCCGCCTGCTGACGGGTGAGGAAGTAGTCGGCGTGCTGGGCGGCGTTCGCGAGGGCTGCTCCGGCGGCCGCATCCGCGGGGCGCCGGGCGAGGGCCTCGATCACCCAGGCGCGGTCCCAGAGGTCGGCGTCCTGCGTGAGCTGAGTCGCGAGCCAGGCGGTGGGCTGGTCGAAGTCGAGGCGCTTCAAGACGTCGTTGCCGTCGTCGAAGATCACCATCGTCGGCGCACCACTCACGGGAATCGTCACCTTCTGCTCCCGCGAATCGAGCCAGATGTGCTGCGTCACGTCGCCCTTCGCCGTCCCTACGCGAATGACCACCGGCATCTTGAAGACCTGCGGGACGGTGAACTTGAGGCCCGTGCTGTCGGCTTTGAGTGAATCCTGCTGGGTCTGCTTGATGTCGAGGGCGAGCGCTTTCCCC
>DATNDQ010000102.1:0-3825 GCA_035553475.1 Gemmatimonadales bacterium | reverse complement strand
ACGGTGAACTGCACCGGGACGCGGAGCTCGCCCTCGGTCGAGCCGGATCCTGTGACCACCACCGTGTCGCGATAGGTGCCGATGGCGAGCCCGGTGGGGACGAATGTCAGCGGGAGCGTGTCCGGCGCGGTGCCGGCGGGGGCGCCGAGGTGGAGCCAGGCGGAGTTGTGGGCGGTGGCGGCCGTCCAGGTGATGCGGCCGGTGGCGCCGTTACTGACGACCAATCGCTGGGGCCGCGGGGCGGTCGAGCCCAGGGGCGCGGAGTCCGCCAGGGCGAGCGGGCTGAGCGTCAGGACCCCGCCGGTGGGGGGACCGATGAGCTTGTCGACTTTGCACTGCGTGATCAGGAGCGCCGCGGCGACGACGGTTCCGATGGACAGGTACGGGGACAGCCCTTTCCAAGGCATCCCCTTCATCTGTAGAGAAACCCGTGCCGCCACGTGGCCCAAGGAAGTGTGAAGGGACACAGGTCGAAGGGGCACCGCTGTGGCAGGGACACTGTCGCAGGGGCGCAGCAAAGGGAACAGCCAGGGCGCATAAGGGCTGAAAACTACAGGGGTTGGAGGGGGGTCGGGAGGTACCGAATTGCACCGGTTTCATGGCAAAGTTTGGTCACCTCCGCCACTTTGGGTTGTAATTCCGTGACCCTTTCCCCCCGACGTCATAGCATCGCGACGGCTGCGGCAGTGCTGCCGATCCTCCTGGGTTCGGGTGCGTTGATCGGTTGGCTTTTCGACTATTCGGCACTGACGAGTGTTTTCCCCGGCTGGCCGTCCATGAAAGTGAACACGGCTCTCGCCTTCGTGCTCTCGGGTACGTCGCTCTGGATTTCGATCTCACCGGGCGCGGGCTACCGGACGAGGCTCGCCGGCGAGGCGTGCGCGGTGGTGGTCGGGCTCATCGGGCTCCTGACGCTCCTGGAGTACGTCGCCGGACGTGACTTCGGCATTGACCAGATCTTCGTGCAGGATCTGACGACGCGATGGTTTCCCGGGCGCCCCGGTGTGAACAGCGCGTTGCAGTTCCTGGTTCTCTCGCTCGCCCTGCTGCTGGGTTCGTCTGACCGGTTGACCCCCTGGCTGGCCGAATCCTTCGGACTCATCGTGATCCTCGGCGCGTTCACGGTGCTATTGGGATATGTGTACGAAGCGGCAGAGCTGACGAACGACGCCTCGTTGACGCAGATGGCGTTGCACACCGCGATCGGTTTCATCGCCCTGGGGACTGGTGTCCTGGCGCGAGACACGTCGGGACCGGTCATGCGGGTCCTGACCAGTGCCGGTCCAGGGGGCTCGCTCGCACGGAAGCTGCTTCCGCGGCTGATCGTCCTCATCGTGACGATGGGCTCGTTGCGCCTCGCCGGGGAGCGCCTGGGGTGGTTTGGACTCGAGTTGGGGCTTTCGCTGTTCGTGCTGATGACCGCCATCGCGATCACGTTCGTCACCGTGCGGTACGCCCGGGTGATCGATGAGGCACAGGCCAGCCGCATGGGTGCGGAGTTGAAGCTCCGCGATGCCTTCGCGCAGGTCCGCACGCTGGCGGGGACGGCGGAAAAGAGCCGGGAGGCAGAGCGCACCCGGATCGCGCGGGAAATCCACGACGAGCTGGGGCAGGCGCTGACCGGAGTGAAGATGGATCTGGCCTGGGTCCGGTCACGATTGCCGCAGGATGGGGCGATCCAGGAGCGCTTTGACGCCATGCGGGAGCTGCTCGAGGACGCGGTTCAGATCGGCCGGCGGATCTCCAGCGACCTTCGTCCCGGGGTGCTCGATGACCTCGGCCTCGTCGCGGCGCTGCAATGGCAGGCGCGCGAGTTTACGAAACGGACGGGGATCGCGGTCCGCATTGACGCGCCGGAGGATGTGCCGGTGCCCGATGAGCGCGCGACGGCGGCGTTCCGGATCTGTCAGGAAGCGCTGACCAACGTCTCCCGGCACTCGGGGGCGACGCGGGTCCAGATCGAGGTCACGGGGCAGGACCATGCGTTGCGTCTGGTGATTCGAGACAACGGCAAGGGCTTCGAAATGACGCAGAAGGAAGGGTCGTTCGGCCTCCTGGGCATGCGCGAGCGGGCCGAAACGTGGGGTGGGAAGGTGCGCGTCGAGAGTGTGATCGGTACCGGCACGACCGTGACCCTCAGTCTTCCTCTGGGAGAGGCGACCGCCTGATGATCCGCGTGATGTCCGTCGACGACCACCGCATCGTCCGTGAAGGCGTGACGCGCCTGCTCGAGGAGTCCCCCGATATCCGGGTGACGGCACAGGCGACTTCGGGAGCGGGAGCGCTGGACCAGCTCGCCAAGAAGCCGGTCGACATCGTGCTGCTCGACGTGGCCATCCCCGGCACCAGTTTCGTCGAGACGTTGAGGGACCTTCGCGAGCGCTTCCCCAAGATCAAGGTGATCGTGTTGTCGGGACATGCCGAGGAGGAATACGCCGTGCGGGCCCTGAAGGCCGGGGCGTCGGGCTACGTCACCAAGGAGCATTCGGCGGAAGAGTTGATCGCGGCCATCCGGAAGGCGCATGCCGGCGGTACGTATGTCAGCGCGGAGCTGGCCGAGCGGTTGGCGCGGGAGATCGGCGGCCTCTCGGTGAGTCCTTCGCACGAGGCCTTGTCAGACCGGGAGCACGAGGTCCTGCGGCTCCTGGGGAAGGGCCGGAGCGTCAAGGAAATCGGGGCCGATCTGCACCTGTCTCCCAAGACGGTCAGCACCTACCGCACCCGGCTGCTGGAAAAGCTGGGGTTGAAGACCACGGCTGATCTCATTCGTTACGCCGTGGAACACAAAATGTAGGACGGAGACCGACAGGCTCCCTTCTTCACGCCGCACACCGCAGTTCCGCCCTTCCCGATACAGCCTCGAAGCCCCCGCTCGTATTCTGTTCCCCGTCGCAGATGAGGTCACTCGAAATCAGTGAGGCCGCGGTGAGCCGGATCGTGATCGTCGAAGACTCGGAGGTGGTCCGGCGGCGGCTGGCAGATCTCCTGGGGTCGGTGCCCGGGAACGAGGTGGTCGGGACGGCGGAGGGGGTGCAGGAGGCCCTGGAGTTGATTTGGCGGACCCTCCCTGACGCGGTGATCCTCGATCTCCGCCTGAAGGACGGCAGCGGAATGTCGGTCCTGGAGTTGGTGAAGAAGACGTATCCGAAGATGACGGTGGTGGTCCTGACGAACCATGGAACGGATGAACATCGGGTGAGGGCGCTGAGTCTGGGCGCCGACCGATTTCTCGATAAAACGGCGGACTTTGATCAGATCCCGGCCGCCGTAACACTGTGAACCGGGATACGAGTCTCACTCACTTTCTGGAGGTATCTGTGAACCGCAAGGGCTTTACGCTGATCGAGCTGTTGATCGTGGTCGTCATCATCGGCATCCTGGCCGCGATCGCGATTCCGAAGTTCGCCAACACCAAGCAGAAGGCGTATGCGGCGTCCATGAAGTCGGACCTCCGCAACCTCGTGACGGCTGAAGAGGCGTACTTCTCGGATTCGCTCAAGTACGTCGCCACGACCAGCTGCACCAACCCGCCCACCGCCGGCACCGCCGCGTGGTGCGCCACGACCGGCAACACGTTGGGAACCGTCACCACCGGTACGGGTACGCAGGCTGGTTGGACCGCGAGCATCACGAACATCAACACCCCGACGTCCTGCGCGATCTACATCGGCGCCGTGACGCCGACCGCCCCGGCGACGAGCGCGTCCGCCGAAGGCGCTCCGGTCTGCAAGTAAGAACTGGACGTCTAGACGTCTAGACGGCTAGTCGGTTGTGCAGGACCATTTGACCCCCGGGCCGACCCTAAGCGGCCCGGGGGTCGATGGC
>DATNDQ010000101.1:0-10412 GCA_035553475.1 Gemmatimonadales bacterium | reverse complement strand
GTTGATCTTCACGCCGGCCTGGTCGAGGAGGGCGGCATTCTCGTGAATGCCGTCCATCGCCTCTTCCTTGAAGCCCCACCAGTCGGACCATACGGTGGCGCCCGTGCCATTCGCGACCAGCAGGTCGCGAATCTTGTAGGCTTCCACGCCGTGGTGGAATGAGCGGATCTTGAAGCCGAATTCCCGGCCCAGGTCCATCATCTGGGCCATCTCGTCGGCCCGGTAACAATGGTTCTCGACCAGGATGTGACCGCGGAGAACCTCGGCGAGAGTCTCGTCTTTCAGATCCCGTTCCGGGGGATCGCCTTCATGCTTCGCGTTCCACTTGTCCCACTTTTTCCGGTACGCCTCGGCCGCGATGAAAGCCTCCCGGTACCCGGCCATGTTGCCCATCCGGGTCTCCGGGCCCCCGCGGTCGCCGTACACGCGCTTGGGGTTCTCGCCGCACGCCATCTTCAGGCCGTAGGGCGCGTTCGGGAATTTCATCTCCTGCACCGTGCGGCTCGGAACGAGCTTCAGCACGGCGCTCCGGCCACCGATCAGGTTGGCCGAGCCCGGCAGAGCCTCGATGGTCGTGACCCCACCGGCGATGGCCAGCGGGATCTGGGGATCTTGCGGCCAGAACGAATGCTCGGCCCACACATCGGCGGTATTCGGGCGGGTCGCTTCATTGCCGTCACTCTCCGCCCACGTGCCCGGCGCCGCGTACACCCCCATATGCGAGTGGACGTCGATGATGCCGGGGGTGACGAACTTGCCCGTGCCGTCCACGACGACCGCGTCGGCAGGCGCCGTGACGGACGTGCCCACCGCCACGATCCGGCCGTCCTTGAACAGGATGGAGCCGTTCGCGATCTCCTGACCGGCGGCGGTCATGATCGTGGCGTTCTTGATCAGAACCGGGGCGTTTGGATGACGCTTGTACGTCGACGGGTACTGCGCCCGTTCCGCGCTGAACGAATCCTGGGAGGCCGCGGATGTCTGAGTCGTCGGGGCCGTGGTGGCCGCCGGGCTTTGCGCCGGTGAGGGAGACTGTCCGGCGCGTGCACCGGCACACGCCGCGACGCCGGCGAGAAGCAGCAATCCTGCTGTTCGCATTCCGAGATCTCCGAAGGAGGTCATTTCGCGAGCAAGAGGGATACGGGCTGCCCGACCACGTCGATCCGGACGATGCGCCGGGGTGCCGTGGTGGTGACATAGAAGATCACGGGCGCCTGCCCGCCCGAGATATCGACCTTGAACGCCGTAAACTTGCCGGCCGGCACCGTGAGCGTGTCGGCGGCGCCGACCTTGGCGGTCAGGACCCGGGTCTGGCCGTCGCCAGAGGAAAACACGCCGATGTTGAACGTCTTGCCCGAGGCCAGGGGCAGGGTGGGGACGAGCAGCGTGATCGCATTGTCATCGTAAGTGTCGGCGGCGAGCGTCGTATCGACCGCGAACGCCTTCGGGGTGCCGCTCTGCTGAGGCACCGACACGTTGCCTTTCACGCGTCCCTGCCCATAGGCGAGGTGAATGGCACTCGCCTGGCCGCCGACCTGACCGGTCTGGTCCACCTGGCGGACGGTGTAGCTCTTCGGATCGAACTGGACCACCGTGTGCTGGTTCCCCATGGGGCCCATCGACAGCGCCTCGTCGTACACGAGCGAGTCGGTGGTCTTACGGACCTCGGCGACCTGGGTGCCGAATTCTCGGCCCTGCACCATGAAGAGGAACGAATCCCGGCGCGCCACGATCTGCGACGGATCGACGGCCAAGGCGCTTGCCGTGGGATTGAGGTCGCTGGCCGCCAACGGTTTGCCATCGACATCCAGAAGCTTCACCGGTCCGATGAGCTTCAGTTTGTCATACAGGGCCTGCGCATCGCCGACCACGACGATAGTCAGGTGGTCCCGCTTCAGGGCCTTCGCCGCCGCGGCCTCGGCCTGTGCCGACGTGATGGCGTTCAGGTGCTCCCGATACGTCTGGACGTAGTGGTTGCCGAGGCCCAGCAGTTTGGCATTGCCTACGGCGCCCGCCACCTGGTCGGACGTTTCGATCGTCAGGGGGAACGAGCCCACCAGGAAGCCTTTGGCGGCGGCCAACTCGTTCTCCGGAATCGGTTCGGTGCGCAGCCGGTCGACCTGATGGAGCATTTCGGCCAGGGCGCTGTCGGCGACCGCGGTCCGTCCCTCGAACGTCGCCTGCCAGAACCCCAGGCCGCGGAAGCGGTTCATGCCCGCGTACGCTCCGTACGTCCAGCCCTTCGCCTCCCGGAGGATGAGGAAGAGCCGCGCGTCGGCACCCCCGCCCAGGACCTGCATCGCAACGCGGGTGGCGTAATACGACGAATCCAGCGGACCATAGGTGGTGTTGCCCAGAATGATGTTCGCCTGCACGGACCCGGGCCGGTTGATGAGCAGGATCTGGGTCGGTGGGGAAGCGGCAGCCATCGGGGCGATCGACGGAGGCGGCGTCCCGCGCCAGGTCCCGAAGATCCGGGTCGCCCAGGCCTTGGCCTTGGCGGGCGTCACATCGCCGGCCATCACCAGGAGAGCGCCTGAGGGAACGAGGTAGCGCTTGGCGAACGCCGTGACGTCATCCCGAGTGATGGCCTTGTAAGACGCCTGGCTGGTCTCCCGCCCGTAGGGGTTCTTGCCGTAGATGGTCTCACGGAAGAATCGTGCGGCGATCGAGCTGGGCTGCGAGAGCTCGAGCTGCAGCGCCGACAGCGCCTGGGTGCGGGCAAGCTCGAGCTCGTCCGCCGAGAGGGCGGGCGTCCGGCTCACCTCGCCAAGCAGGCCGAGCGCGACATCGGCGTGGTCGGAGAGGACGTTCTCGGAAATCGAGAAGAAATCAGATCCGGCCGACGCCGACAGGCCGCCACCCACTCCCTCGATCATCGCGGCGATCTGGTCGCCGCTGTGCGTCGTCGAGCCCTTGGTAAGGATCTGCGCGGTCAGCTCGGCCAACCCCTCTTTCCCGAGGGGATCGTGGATCGATCCCGCCCGGAACGACAGGGACAGGGACAGCATGGGCTGCGAGTGATTTTCGACGACGAGCAGCGTCATCCCGTTCGGAAGCGTGGTTTCCGTGAAGGGCGGGAACCGGACGGGTCCGAGGGTGGCCGGCGCCGGGGCGTGAGGCGGAAACGAATCAGGCGTCTGCGCGGCGGCGAGCGATGACGTGACCGCCACGGCACCGAGTGCGAGGACGAGCGCGCGCCGGTTCACTGGTCACCTCCCGGCTGCGACTTCCCGGCCGGGTTTACGGTCACCACGGTGGCGTTGGCGGGATCGAGATACTTCTGGGCGACGCGTTTGATGTCGTCGGCGGTCACCGCCATGTATCGCTGCGGGTCGGAATTCATGTCAGACACACTCGGGAAGAGCAGGCTGTAGTAGTTGATGCCTTCGGCCACGCCGAAGGTCGTCTCTCGAGACTGAATGACGCCGGCGCGATACTGGTTCCTGGCGCGGGTCAGCTCGTCGGCGGTGACGCCGTTCGATCGGATGGCTTCGACCTGCGCCGCGAGCAGCGAGTCGAGGCGGCCCGCGGTCACGCCGCGGTTCGCGATACCGAGTACCAGCAGCGTCCCCGGTCCGCGGCGTTCGTTCACGCTGAAGCTCGACGCCGTCAGCGCCGCGGTGTCCTTCCGGACCACCTCGACGTTCAGCCGCGAGCTCTCACCCTGACCCAGGATGCTGTTCAGGAGGTCGAGGGCGGGCGTGTCCCCGTCGGCGGCTGCGGGAATGCGGTACGCGCGGAGCACGGCAGGCAGCGTGGCGTGAGAATCCGCCACGGCACGCTGGACGATTCCGGGGGAGAGTTTGTAGTTGCAAGTGACCGCGGCCGGCGCCGCCTTGCTCGGGATATCGGCGAAGTACGAGCTGACGAGCTGCTTCAGCTCCGCGGGCTTGAAGTCGCCTGCCACCACCAGGGTGACGTTGTTCGGAGCGTAGTATGTGTCGTGGAAGGCCTGCACTTCGGTGAGTTTCGCCGAGTCCAGGTCCTCCATCACGCCGATGCCCGGATGCGCGTAGGCGAAGCAGTTCGTGCTGTCGTACGGCCAGATGAGAGCGCCGCGCAGGGCACCCTGGTACGGCTGGTTGTCCACCCGCAGCCGCTTCTCCTCTTCCACCGCCTGCCGCTGGTTCTCGAGGTTCTCCTGGGTCACGGCGAGGGAGCGCATCCGGTCCGCCTCGAGCCAGAGCGCCAGATTCAGGCGGTTGGAGGGCAGTGTCTCGTAATAGTTCGTGTAGTCATCGTGGGTAGAGCCATTCTCGTCACCGCCGGCGCGCTCCACGTACTTGAAATGCTCGGCCTTCCCGACGTGCGCCGACCCCTGAAACATCATGTGCTCGAAGAGGTGGGCGAATCCGGACACCTTGGGGCGCTCGTTGCGGGCACCGACGCGGTACCAGAGGTCCACCGTGACCACCGGGGTCTCATGCTGCTCGGCATAGAGCACCTGGAGACCGTTGGCGAGGCGGAAGGAGTCGATGGTGACGGCACCGACGACCTGCTGTGCCGTCGCCGTTGCGCCCGGCGCGGCGGACAGGAGTCCGATGGCCAGGGAAAGGGAAAACCGTGCGACACGCATTGGAGCGCGCTCCCTCGAAAGAAAAGGCTGTTGGGTACTGCTCAGGTCCGCTGGGGGACGGCGGGAAACAGCGCCAGCGGGTTGGTCTCGAGAATCGCCCGTTTCTGGTCGTCGGGAAGTGACAAGCCGAGAAACTGGTCGATGTTCTGCTTCAGGTCCTTCACGCCCGGGCTGGGCCAGTCGGTGCCCCACACGGTCTTCCCGAAAATCTCTCCGAGACGCGGAAAGTACTCCAGGAGTTTCGCGGGCGGAATCCCGGAAACGTCCAACCACACATTCTTATGACGACGCAGGACGAAGAACGCCTCTTCCATGTACAGCGGCCGTCCGCCGTGGGCCATCACGATCTTCAGATCGGGGAAATCGATGGCGACGTCGTCCAGCTCCATCGGGTTGCCGTACTTGGACCGGGCTCCCGGGAAAATGCTCGTCCCGGTGTGGACCATGACCGGTAACCCACGCTCTTCGCAGCGGCGGTAGATGCCGGCGAGCGCGTCGAGACCCTCGGTGTACGCGTTGGCCGTGAAGAGCTGATGCGGTGGATGGATCTTGAGGCACCGGATCCCCAGGTCCACCAGCCGGTCCACGTCCCCCTTGGGGTCCTTCGTGAACCGCGCATGCACGCCCCCATACGGCATGAGGCGCTCGGGGCTCGCCTGCGCGTATTTCGCGATGAAGGTGTTGGTGGTCTCGGTGAATCCCATCACGTCGGGGCTGGTGTAATTCACCATGCCGATCCGCCAGACGCCCGACCGGTCCATCACGTCGAGCAGAACCTTGGGGTCGTCCATCATCGAGAGCAGAAAGGCCCAGTGGTCCTCTTTGCCCTTGCGCATCGCGTCCTGCACCGCGGGCTTGAGGTCGCGCCAAGGCTGGATGTGAACGTGGACGTCGGTGATGCGGGTCAGTCGGTCCACGGATAGAACCCCTGGCCGGATTTCTTGCCCAGCTCCCCCTTCGCCACCTTGTCCTGCAGGATCTTGGGCGGGGCAAAGTGGGGGAGCTTCAGTTCTTCATGGAGGTAATTCGCGATCGCCAGCCGGACGTCGAGCCCCACCAGGTCGGTGAGCTTGAGCGGTCCCATCGGGTGGTTGTAGCCGAGCTCCATGGCCTTGTCGATGTCGGCGGCAGACGCGACGCCCTGCTCGAGCATGCGCATCGCCTCGAGTCCCAGGATCACACCCAGGCGGCTCGACGCGAACCCCGGCGAATCCTTCACGAGAATCGGTTCCTTGCCGAGCACGCGAGCGAGCGCGGTGGCGCGCTCGACCTGGGGGGCGCCGGTACGGCCATGCGTCACGATCTCCACGAGCGTCATCAGGTGCACCGGATTGAAGAAGTGCATCCCGAGGAGCCGCCAGGGCTCCTTGAGCGCGGCGGCGATCCCTCCCACGGAAAGGGAGGAGGTGTTCGTGGCGAGCAGGGCCCCGTCGGGCGCTTCGCGCTCGACCTCCGCGAAGATCCGCTGCTTGACCGGCATCTGCTCGACCACCGCTTCGATCACCACGTCGGCGTGGCGCACGGCGGCGGCGAGCGCAGGCTCGAAATGCAGGCGCTCGTGAACGCCGGCGCGGTCATCTTCGGTGAGCTTGTTTCGCTTCAACCCGCCGGCTAGGAGCGACTCGATCTTGGTGCGCGCTCCCTCGAGTGCGTCGGTGCGAAGGTCGGTCAACGTCACCCGGCAGCCGGCGAGCGCGGAAACGTAGGCGATCCCGTGGCCCATGGTCCCAGCCCCCACCACCGTCACTTCCCAGCTGGTGTCGGGTGCCGTCACGTGAGCCCGTCGACCACGCGCCGGGCGCGATCCGGGTAGTTGGTGCAGAGGCCGTTGACGCCCTGTGCGGCGAGCCGCGAGAGGTCGGAGATCTCGTTCGGGGTCCAGGCGATCACGCCGAACCCCGCGTCGTGGACTTCTTCCACGAGCGCGGCGTCGATCATCGCCTGGTCCTGCCAGAGCACCTGCGCACCCGCGGCGCGCACCGGGGCCACGTTGTCGTCCAGGTACGATGCCGAGAGCACTCCGGCCTGCAGCTTCGGGCGCTGCCGGCGGAGCCGCTGGATGATGCGGTGGTCGAACGCGTGGACGGCATATCCGCCGGGATTGGGGCCCGCGTCGAGAGTGGCGAAGAGTTGGCCGTCCCATTGGGGCGGGAGCGTCTTCACTTCGACGTAGACGCGGAGTTTCGGTCCCGCCGCCACGAAGGCCTGCGCCAGCGTCGGCACGGGCTCGCCGTTCGGCAATTTCAACTTGGAGATATCGGCCGCCGTCGCGCGTGCGATGACCGTGCCGCCGACGGCGGGATCATGGTGCACGATCAGGGCGCCGTCGGTGGTGGCGTGGATGTCGAGCTCGATCCCGTCCGCGCCCAGTTCCCCGGCCTTCTTGAAGGCGGCGAGGGAGTTCTCGTATTCCGCGCCCGACGCGCCCCGGTGCGCGATGACGAGCGGCTTGTCGACTTCGGCGGCCGGGGTCACGCCAGCGAGTCGGCTTTCTTGGGCTCGATCCAGTTCGGCTCCTTCTCGAGGTCCTTCACGAACTGAATATCCTGCATCCGGGGCAGCACCGATTCGAGATACGCCTGGTACTTCTCGGCATCGATCGGTTCACCGTCCGTGGTCCAGTATTGCCTGGCGTACATGCCGATCCGGCGATTGAACTTGAGGGACGGCACCTTCAGCTGCCGCTCCTTCTCCGGAATGAACATGTTGAGGCGTTCGACGAGCTTGGATATCTCCTGGCGATACAGCTCGCGCGAGAGCTCGTTCAGCTGGGCCTTGTCGGGCTCGCTCTGGTGCTCGCGTTCGTCGTAGCGGCCCTTGAGCCCCCAGACATACGCCCAGTGCGCCGAGGATGAATGATCGGTGCCGAAGAGGTCGAACGCCGTCGGGATCCACTTGTAGAAGAATCGCTGGATCACCTCGGGGGGCATCTTCCCGGCCTTCACGATCCGGAGCAGCCCGTTGTTGCCTGTGCCCAGGTGGAAGGATTCTTCCTTCAGCATGGGTCCCATCGAACGCGCCAGCGGATCGAAGGCCGAATAGGAGAGCATCTTGAGCTGGAACTTGCCGTCCCGGTCGATGAACTGCGTGTAGGTGAAGAAGTCCAGCCAGTTGTTCACGATCTCGTTGAAGGAGCCGAGGAGCCGCTCGCCTTCGTCGGCGCGGCGCTCGAGCAGCTTGGCTGCCTCCCGCCGCCCCTCGTCGCCGAAGTGCGTGCACAGCAGGTACGACATCTGCCAGCCGTGGCGCATTTCCTCGGTCATCACGCGCATCAGCGAGAGCAGATCATAGTCCGAAGGCGCGTGGGTGAGGAGGTTGCGCTGCTGCTCCACTGACGCGAACTCGGTGTCGCCCTGGTAGACGATGAGGTTGAGCAGGGCGTCGCGGATCCGCTGGTCGGGGATGTGCATCACCGTCGGCCATTTGCGCTGGCCCCGGTAATGCCCGAACTCGATGTGCGGTACCTCGGGGTCGCCGAACTTCGCGTCGAAGGTGAAGTTGCGGAGCTCACCTTCCGGCAAACCGATCGAGCCCTGCCAGTAGCGGAAGTAGTCCTTCCAGTCGTCGAAGTTGCCGATCTTCCGAACCATCAGAGCAATCCTCCTAGAGTGACCGGGCGATGCGCTCGCGCGCGTCCGGCGTTACGAACAACTCGCGTTGCGTCGTCATTTCCCAATCGAGCATTTGCGCCAGCGTACGTCCTTCGCTGGCATAGAGGCCGACCTTGGTCCGCCGCACGGCTTCCGAGGGCTGACTGGCCCACAGCGTCGCCAGCTCGCCGGTCCGCTGCATGAGCTGCCCCGCGGGGACCACTTCCTGAAAGAGCCCGAGCGCCAGTGCTTCGGGCGCGCTGACCATGCGGGCACTCCAGACCAGCTCGAGGGCCCGGGCGGTCCCGACGGTGCGGGGCAGGAAGAAACTCCCGCCCCAGTCCACCCCGAGTCCCAGCTTGTGGAAGACCTGGCCGATCTTCGCCTGATCCGATGCGATCCGATAATCGCAGGCGAGTGCGAGGTTCGCTCCGCCGCCGGCGGCGGCACCATTCACGGCCGCGATCACCGGCTGCGGCGCGTTGCGGACGAGCTGAGCGATCCGGACCCCACCCTCGACCAGCTGATTGCCCTGGGGGCCCAGGACCTTGAGGTCCGCGCCCGCGCAGAACCCGCGTCCCGCGCCCGTGATGATGATCGCACGGACCTGAGATGACCCCGAGACGGTCTCCAACGCCGCGATGAGATCCTGGCACAGCTCGACGTCCAGCGCATTCAACTTGTCAGGCCGGTGCAGGGTGAGGGTCGCGACGCCATCCGCGATCTCGACGAGCACCTTCTCGAACGCCGCCACTACACGCGCTCCACGATCACGGCGATTCCTTGTCCCACACCGATGCACATCGTTACCAGGCCATAGCGGCCGCCGGTGCGCTTCAGCGCGTGGGCCAGGGTGGCGAGGATCTTGGCACCGGTGCAGCCGAGCGGGTGACCGAGGGCGATGCCGCCGCCGTAGATGTTGACCTTGGCGGGGTCGAGGGAAAGGTCGCGGATGCAGGCGATGGCCTGCGCCGCGAACGCCTCGTTCAGCTCCACCAGATCCAGCTGATTGGCCTTGAGCCCGGCCCGAGCGAGAGCCTTCCGGGTTGCGGGGATCGGACCCAGCCCCATGACGCTCGGATCGACACCGGCCACGGCGCTGGCGACGATCCGGGCGAGGGGCTGCTTCGGCGAGGACGTGACGAAGATCGCCGCGGCGCCGTCGTTGATGCCGCTCGACGAACCCGCAGTGACGGTGCCGTTCTTCTTGAAGGCTGGCTTCAGCGTCGCGAGCTTCTCGGCCGTCGTCCCGGCCCGGGGATATTCGTCCTTGGAGAAGGACGAGCCGTCGGCGAGCGGCACCGGCACCAGCTCGTCGGTGAACACGCAGGCCGTCTGCGCTTCCTGCGCGCGGCGCTGGCTCTCCGCCGAAAATGCATCCTGCTCGGCCCGCGTGATGCCGTACTGCTCCGCCACCTTCTCGGCGGTCTCCCCAAGGGAGATGGTCCAGTCGGGTTTGAGCTTCGGATTCACGAAGCGCCACCCGACGGTGGTGTCCGCGATTTCCGGCGCCTTGCGGCTCCAGGGCTCCGCGGATTTCAGCACCACGGTCGGGGCGCGTGTCATGGACTCGACGCCCCCAGCGATGAATCGCTCTCCTTCGCCGGACTTGATCGCGTGCGAGGCGGCCACGACAGCCTGGAGGCCCGATCCGCAGAGCCGGTTCACCGTCTGGCCCGGCACCTCCACGGGCAGTCCGGCGAGGAGCAGGGCCATGCGGGCCACATTGCGGTTGTCCTCCCCGGCCTGATTGGCACAGCCGAGGATGACGTCGTCGATCTGTTTCGGATCTACTCCGGCACGCTCGAGGACGGCTTTGATGGGAACGGCGGCCAGGTCATCGGGGCGCACGCCCGCCAACGAGCCCCCGTGTTTTCCGACGGGCGTCCGGAGGGCGATCTCGATGTAGGCGTCGTTCATCCGAGCGAGGTAAAGACGGTCTTGGTTTCCAGATACCCGTCCAGCGCATCCACGCCCAGATCACGCCCGAACCCGGAGGCCTTGAATCCACCGAAGGGTGCGCCGGAGTCGTAGAAGTTGTAGGAGTTGATCCAGACGGTGCCCGCGCGGATCGCCTTCGCCGCGCGGTGTGCCTTGCCCACGTCCTTCGTCCAGATGCCGGCCGCGAGCCCGTAGATGGTCCGGTTGGCCAGGGCGATACCCGAGTCGTAGTCGTCGAACGACATGACCGCGAGGACCGGGCCGAAGATCTCCTCGTGCGCGATCGTCATCTCGGGCTGGAC
>DATNDQ010000100.1:0-10312 GCA_035553475.1 Gemmatimonadales bacterium | reverse complement strand
GGCGCCAGGTGTTCGAGACGTTTGAGCTCGGTGCCCACCGACCGGCTGGCCGTCAGGAGTGCCAGGAGATCGAGGAGTGCGAGAGGTTCGAGGGCGCTGCCTTCGACGCTCAGCAGCTCGAGGGCCGGTGTGACGTCGGGCACCGCTTCGGCCCGGAGGTTTTCGTCGGTGATCATCTGGGCGGCGAGCTCGGCCACCTGGGCGAGCGCTTCACGAATGGTGGAGGGATCGAACGAAGGGCGACGGGACCTGACTCGCGCGACTCCCAGCGGTCCTTGGGCGTACTCCGCCACCCGCCCCAGCGCGGTATGAAATTCGAGCGTGTCCAGCACGGAGGGAGTGATCCCTCCCGGGTGGGTCATGAGGCCGACGCCAACTCCTCGCGCACGATCTGGTTGATGACTTTGCCGTCCGCCCTGCCCTTGAACTGCGGCATCACGGCACCCATCACCTTCCCCAGGTCCTTCGACCCGGCGGCGATGGCCGCGCGCACGGCGGCGCGGATCTCCTCGGGCGGCACCGCCGCGGGCAGAAACTCCTCGATCATCCTGATCTCGGCCGCTTCCTTGTCCGCGAGGTCCTGCCGTCCGCCCTTGGTGTACTGCTCCACCGACTCGGTGCGCCGCTTCACTCCGCGACGCAGGACTTCCACGGCCTCCGGATCGGAGGGCTCGTGGCCGAGGGCGATTTCTGAATTCTTGAGGTCTGCGAGGATAGTGGAGAGGAGCAGCGTGCGCGCCGAATCACGAGATTTCCGCGCCTCGTTCATCCCGGCGCGCAGCCGTTCCACAATTCCAGCCATGCTTAGACGGGCCGAACGCGCCGATTCTTGCGGCGCGCGGCGTTCATCTTGCGCTTTTTCCGCTCACTGGGCTTCTCGTAGTGGCGGTGCTTGCGGAGGTCCGAGAGAATTCCGGCCTTCTCGCACTTTTTCTTGAAGCGCTTGAGCGCCCGCTCGAAACTCTCGTCATCGTGGATGATGACTTCCGGCATTTGAAAACTCACCTCTTTCGGCCGCGGCGTCCGCAGACGCCGCTAAGTATGGGAGACCGATAAACTTAACGGCAACAGCGGGAAGAGGGAAGCGGGAAGCGCGCCGTGACTCTTCCCGCTTCCCTCTTCACTCTCCCGCTTTTACCCGGGCGGCCACCTCATCTCCCTGCCGCCAAGAATATGGAGATGCAAGTGGTTCACGGTCTGACCCCCGTCATGATTCGTGTTCGCGACCACGCGATAACCCTTGTTGGCCAGCCCCGCCTCCCGGGCCACGTCCCGGGCAAAGGTCATCAGCTCGCCCAGCATTTGCCCGTCTTTGACGTCATTCAGCGAGGCGACGTGCCGCACCGGAATCGCGAGGATGTGCGTGGGGGCCTGGGGACTGATGTCCCGAAACGCCAGGAAGTCGTCGTTCTTGCTCACCACCGTCGCGGGGATCTCCCCCGACGCGATCTTGCAGAACAGGCAATCGCTCATGCGCCGAACGCCGCCTTGATCTGATTCCAGAATTTCCGGACATCCGATGGCGGCTCCCCTTCGTGGGGCGCCATCTCCTGGAAGAGCCGCTCCTGCTCGGGTGACAGCTTGGCGGGGGTCCAGACGTGCACGCGCACGTGCAGGTCACCCTTCCCCGCGTTGCCCACCCGCGGCAATCCCTTCCCCTTCAGCCGGAATACCGTGCCCGTTTGCGTTCCATGCGGGATCTTGAGCACCGTATTCCCGAAGGGCGTCGGCACCTCGATGTCGGCACCCAGCGCCGCCTGGCTGAACGACAGCGCCTGGTCGAAGACGAGATCCTCTTCGTGCCGCTCGAACCGCGGATCGTCCTCGATCTCGAGGACCGCGATCAGATCGCCCGGCGGGCCATTCCGCGGACCCGGCACGCCATGGCCGCGGAGCGTGAGATAATGATGGTCCGCGACCCCCGCGGGCACATCCACCTGCACCGTCTTCTCGGACCGCACGCGCCCGTCACCCCGGCATTCGGGACATGGCTCCGCGACGATCGTGCCCTCCCCGTCGCAGCTCGGACAGGCGCCGATCGACACCAGCGGCCCAAAGAGCGACTGCGCGGTCCGGCGTACCTCACCCGACCCCCCGCACGTCCGGCACGTCTGCACCTTCGTGCCCTTCTTCGCCCCCGTGCCGGCGCACTCCGGACAGGGATCGAGTCCCTTGATCTTCACCGTCTTCGACGTGCCGGTCGCGACCTCGGCGAGCGTCAGCCGCAACGTGACCTTGATGTCCTGCCCCCGACGCCGATCGCGCTGCGTCCGCTGGCCACCGCCGAAAAACGCATCGAAGCCGCCGAGCCCGCCGAAATCGCGCATGAAGATGTTGAGCGCTTCGGAGAGATCGACGTGATGCATCTGCGGCCCGCCTCGCGCCGCGCCACGCACGGCGGCTTCCCCGTAGCGGTCATACGTGGCACGCTGCTGAGGATCGCGGAGCACCTCATACGCCTCCGTGATCTCCTTGAACTTCTCTTCCGCCTTCTTGTCGCCGTTGTTGCGATCCGGATGGTGCTCCATCGCGAGCTTGCGGTACGCCTTCTTCACATCGTCCGCCGTCGCATCCATCGAGACGCCGAGGACCTTGTAGAAGTCGCTCATTCCAGGAGCTCTCCCATGAGGCGACTCGTGTGATTCACCAATGCGACCACTTTGTCATAGGGCATGCGCGTCGGGCCCAGTACGCCGATCACGCCGGCCAGGGGGCCGATCTCGTACCGCGCCGTCACCAGCGTGAAGGGCAGGAGCTTGGGATCCTGGTGCTCGCCACCGATCGTGATCGTCAATCCCTCACGATGGTGCGTCAGCGCCTCCCGCAACACGTCGCGACGCTCGGTGACTTCCATCAGCCCCTGCAGCCGGCTGGTCGTCGCGAACTCCGGCTGCCCCGCCAGCATCTGCGCGCTCGACAACACCACCGCGCTCGCCGGCGCCACGCTGACGTCGAAGAGCCCGTCCGCTTCCTGCACGAAAATGTTGAGCAGCTCACCCGCGCCGGGACCGGGCGCCGCATCCCGCAGACGCTCCGACAACGTCTTCCGGATCTCCCGGAGCTCGAGCCCCGCCAGACGCTCGTTGAGAACCACCGCCACCTGCCCCACCACTTCGGACGCCATGTGCGACGGCACTTCGACGAAAATCGTCCGCACCACACCGCTCTTCAGCGTGAGCACCAGGAGCAGACGCTCCGACGACACCTGCGTCAGATCGAGACGCTCCAGGATCGCCTGCTCGAGCGTCGGCCCCACCGCGACACCCAGCTCCTTGGTCAACACCGCCAGCACCTGGGCCGCCTTCTGCAACACCACGTCAACTGCCGATGAACGCCCAATCAACTCGGCGCGAATGGCGTCGGCTTCGGTTGCGGTGACCGCGGGAGGAGGCTGACGCATCAGGAGGTCGACGTAGGCGCGATAAGCCAGATCGGTGGGAATGCGGCCGGCGGAGGTGTGGGGGTGGTAGAGATACCCCTTCTCCTCCAGGTCACTCATCGTGTTACGGATGGTCGCGGGCGAGAATGCGCCCAGAACCTTGGACACCGTCCGGCTCCCGGCCGGCTCCGCGGTCTGGACAAACGTCTCGATGACGGCTTCGAGAACGAGCCGTTCACGCTCAGTGAGGGGCATTATCGTACAAGTTCTTTCAGTGGAACAATTTACAAAATTTCTTGAGTCCCGGTCAAGTCGCGGACGAGCGTGTCGAGCAATAACCAGCCGTCAGCCGTCAGCCAGATACGGCCGTCAGCCTGTTCCGCCCACCCTGCGGACACCCATGCCGAACGACGATCAGCCGGCACGAGTTCCACGGGAAGGCCGTCGCGCGTGCGGAGACCCAGGTACAGACGCTCGATGGCGCGCTGCTCGTCCGTCAGCACCTCTTCAGACTCGACCGCGGTCTCCCCTGCCTTGATCGCCTTCCGGTAGTCCTCCCACGCCCGCCGGTTCCAGAACCGGCGATTGCCGTCGAAGGAGTGCGCGGCAGGCCCGAACCCGCGGTAGGCCCTCCCAGTCCAGTACGCCGAGTTGTGCCGGGAGATTCGGGTGGGACGCGATGCGTTGGAGACTTCGTAGAACTCGTACCCCGCCACCCCCAGCCGCTCGTGGGCCAGCAAGTACTCGTCCGCGTAGCGGTCGTCATCGGGCGCGCTCGACGCCCCGCGCGACACCCAGCGTGACAGGGGCGTTCGCTCCTCGACCGTGAGACCGTAGAGCGACAGATGATCGGGCTCGAGCGCCGTCGCGTTCACGAGGTCCTTGTGCCAGTCGCGCTCGAGCTCCGCGGGGAGGGCGAAGATCAGGTCGAGCGAAATGTTGTCGAAGCCCGCGGACCGGAGTGTCCGCATCGCGAGCTTGATGCGATCCGCGTCGTGCACCCGGTGCATCCACTTGAGCACGCGGTCGTCGAACGACTGCGAGCCCAGACTGATCCGGTTGATGCCGGCGCGTCGCCACTCGGCCGCGGCCTTCGGCGTGACGTCCTCGGGGTTGGCTTCCAGGGTCACTTCGAATTGCGACAGCGACGCGTCGCGCGTCGGCGAAATGCGCGCGGGGAATGCGGTGTGGAGCGATGTGATCAGCTCACCGATCGCCTCCGGTGGCAGGAGTGACGGCGTGCCGCCGCCGAGGTAGATGGTCGGGGAGTCGGGAGGAGGGAAGCGGGAAGCGGGAAGCGTGGGAGAGCGGTCCTCACTCGTCCCGCTTCCCGCTTCCCCCTTCCCGGACTCCGCAGCTACCTGTGCGATCTCGTTCCGAATCGCGGCGACGTACTCCCTGGCCGGTATCATTTTCCGCACCGCGATGGAGAAGTCGCAGTACGAGCACCGTCGTTGGCAGAACGGGATGTGGAGGTACAGGTGCACGGGGGGAAATTACAGGGGTCGGGGGTCAGGGGTCAGGGATCGGCGTCACAGTCCTTGGACCTGACCCCTGCCCCCTGACCCCTCCCGCCTGTTTCCTGCTTCACAAAACAAGCGACCTGTCATCCTGAGCGAGCGCGAATGCGCGAGCGAAGGACCCCGTCCGGGCGTCATCGACATCCGGCAGCCGAGCGAAGGCGAGAGGGGCCTTCGCTTGCTCGGTGGGCAAGGTCGTCTCCTTCTCAGGGGAACCCTTCTCGTCCTTCGGGGGAACGCCTCTTCGCGCTGTCGCGCCCGGCGTCGAAGCACGCCCAGCGGGGTCCTTCGCTCCGGGCGCTTCGCGCCCTTCGCTCAGGATGACAAGCCGCGCTTCGCTTTGGGGGGAGGAAAAAAGACAAAGCAGCTCCCTTCGCTGCGCTCAGGACGACCCTACCTGAGCCCAAACCTCATCCCCGGCTCCTGCCTGACGATCCCCCGCATCTCGAGATCCGTGAGCGCCACGAGCACCTTCCCGGCATCCCCGCCCCCGGCCGCGACGAGGGCGTCGACGTGCCGGGGCTCCGGACCCATCGCGTCCCAGAGGGACCGTTGGACGGGATCGAGGTCCGAGGGCGGGGTCCGCTCGACCTCCACCGCTTCACGCTTCCCGTTTCCCTCTTCCCGCTTGCCGGTGGCGGTATCGCCCCGCGGCAACCCGATCTCCTCGAGGATGTCCCCCGCAGTCAGCGCGGGCGTGGCGCCCTGCTGGATGAGTTTGTTGCACCCCTCCGACGTGGGACTGGTGATCGGGCCGGGGACAGCGAGGACCGTGCGTCCCTGGTTGAGCGCCGCATCAACGGTGATCAATGCCCCCGACTTCACGGCGGCTTCGACCACCACGGTGACTCGGGCGAGACCGGAGATCAGGCGATTCCGGCGCGGGAACGCGCCCTGGTACGGAGGCTGATCGGGTGGGAGCTCGGTGATCAGGCACCCGTGCGCAACCATCCGTTCGTACAGCCGTTCATTCGACGGCGGATAGACGATGCCAAAGCCATTGCCGAGGACGCCGACGGAGCCGGCGCCGACGTCGAGCGCTGCCTGGTGGGCGGCGGTATCGATCCCCCGCGCCATGCCGCTCACGATGGTGACCTGGCCCGTCGCGCCGACGTCGCGCGCGAGGATCCGCGCGGCCTCGAGGCCATAGGGCGTGCAATTGCGCGATCCCACGAAGGCGACCGCCTCGCGACGCGCCTGCGCGAGGTCTCCCCACACGTACAGCAACGCCGGCGGATCGGACATCTCGGCCAGCATGGGAGGGAATTCCGGATCGTCTGCGAGGAGCACCCGGGCGCCCAGCTCTTTCAGACGCTTCAGGATGGCAGTGCCCACGTCGATCCGTCCGCCCTGGGCCGAGAGCGCCGACTCGGCGCTTCCGTATGCGGCGATGAGCTGCCGCAGGCGGACGGGACCGATGCCTGGGATTTGCGAGAGCGCGAGTGTGGCGGCTAGGCCGTCGAGGCCGTCCGGGCCGTCTAGGTCGTCGCGGGAACGGCGCGCAAGGTCTGCCACAGGGTCTCCAACAACTCCGGTACCCCCGCCCGACTCACGGCCGAGATGGCGCACACGCGGGCGCCATCGTGGGTGTGAATGACGGGCAGCGGATCCCCTGACGGCAGAAGATCAGTCTTCGTGATCACCACGACGTGCGGTTTCTTGGCCAGCTCTTCCGAGTAACGCAGGGCTTCGCCGCGGAGCAGCTCGTAGGTGGCCTGTGGATCGGGACTGTCGGCGGGCACGAGAACGGCGATGAAGCGGGTGCGTTCCACGTGCTGCAGGAATTTCAGTCCGAGCCCCTTCCCCGCGTGCGCGCCTTCGATGATGCCGGGGACGTCGGCGACGACGAAGGACCGGTTGTCCGAGAGTCCGACGACGCCGAGGTTGGGCTCCAAGGTGGTGAAGGGATAATCGGCGATCTTGGGGCGCGCCGCCGAGATGACGGAGAGGAGCGTGCTCTTTCCGGCGTTCGGCTCGCCGAGAAGGCCGACGTCGGCGATGAGCTTGAGGACGAGCTCGAGATTGCGCTCCTCGCCGTAGGTGCCGGGCTCCCATTCGCGGGGCGTCTGGTGCGTGGGCGTCGCGAAGTGTTGGTTGCCCCGGCCGCCGCGTCCGCCCTTCGCGACCAGGACCGTCTCCCCCGAGAGCACGAGCTCTCCGAGGATCTCGCCGGAATCCAGGTCGCGAATCTCGGTACCGGCGGGAACCGGGAGATACAGATCGGCTCCTGACTTGCCGCTCATGTTCTTTCCCTTCCCGTGCACCCCGCTCTCGGCCTTCCACTTGTTGTGGTACCGATAGTCGAGCAGCGTGGCGAGGTTCGAGTCGGCACGTGCGAAGATGCTCCCGCCGGTGCCGCCGTCCCCCCCGTCCGGGCCTCCCTTGGGTACAAACTTTTCCCGCCGGAAGGAGCAGGCGCCTGCGCCGCCGTTCCCAGCTGCGACGGCAATCACTACCCGATCCACGAACATCAGAATTGCGGATTGCGGATTGCGGATTGCGGATTCGCACGGCGAGCCATGCGCGCAGTCCTGATGGAGGCCACCGTAATAGCCAAGAGCTGGTTTGCTTCTCTCCGAAGGGCTTCGACTCGATCTTCCGTCACCAATCCGCTCTCTTTCAGAATGTCCAGCCAGAAGAGGGTTTCGTCCGCTTCCTCTTCCACGATGCCCAACTTCGCAATGAATTCCCGACGGGATCGAGCACGACATGCCGCTCGATAGTTAGCTCCAACAGACGTTCCCGACCGCAGTATCTGATTTCCCAAGGTCCAGCCAGTATGATTCCGAGGCAGTTCTTGAGACAGGCGAACTATCCCCACGGCCAGCGCTCGCATGCGCTCCTTGATCTTCGTCGCTTCATTCAATCCGCAATCCGCAATCCGAAATCCGCAATTTCACAGACCCCGCTCCCTCACCTCAGCCCACTTGCTCCAAACATCGAGCGCGTGCTCCGACGTCATGTCGTGCTCAAGGAGAGCGAGCAGGGCGTCGACCTCCTCGCGGGTCCAACCGAGATTCAGGGCACCGCGCAGATGCGCATGCAATTGGTTGGGAGCCTCGAGCATCGCGATGGCGGAGAGCGTGCCGAGCTCTCTCCACTTGGCATCGACGCCCTCGCGGGCCAGGATCTTCCCGTACGCGTCCGTCACCACGAGATGCTCGATGGCCGGATGGAGCGCGCGAAGATTCGCGAGGAGTTTCTGGTACGTCCGCCCATACACTTCCCCCGCCGCCCCGGCCCCGCGCTCCTTCCACGCGTTGTGCTTCGCGTGGTCCAGCGGCTCCCCACCCGCGTCGGCCACTTCCGGCACCATCTCGCGCCACACCCCAAACGCCGCGAGGGTGAGCGGGTAGCCGACATTGAGGAAGCTTTGGAGCAGGAGCTCCTCGATCCACCGCGGCGGGATGCCGGCCCCCCGCGCGGCGGCGAACCGCTTGCGCAGGAGTTCCTCCCCGCCTTTGGCGATCCCCGCTGCCAGGCGCGCCCACGCGATCTCTTTGACGCCGAGTGCGGAGCTGCCACCGGCCGGAAACGTACCACTGCTTGGTGTCGGCATTGTCATCCCTTTACCGCGTGAGCCCCCCACGAATACGCAGGGCACCGACCGTTTCGCCACGGGAGTTGGTCATCGGCTTCTCCTTGAGGGTCGCGGGCATGGGGCGGAGCCCCAGCTCCTCGAGGATCGTGGCGATCGCGAGGATGGACGCGGGACCGTGGCCATCTTCGATCTTCAGCGCGACCCCCAGCCCTTCCTGCACCAATACGCCTGAGTAGACGCCGTCGGCGCCGACTTTCGTGAACACGCGGTTGGGGTGGGCGCGCATCATCTCCGTGCACGGGCGGCCCTCGCCGGCGATCAATTCGGGGTGGCGCAAAATCGCCTCAAGGATACGGGAGCTCGAGTCCGCGGGAAGCGGGAGGGGGGAAGAGGGAAGCGCAGGACTCCTCACACTTCCCTCGTCCCTCTTCCCTCGTCCCGCTCCCAATCGTGCATACGCCAACGCCATATTGCGCACCGGAATCGCGAAGCACGCGACCCCGCACCCATCCACCGCCACGCCGATCTGTTTCTCCGGCACGCCCGTCCATTTCGCCACCTCGGCCAGACAGCGCTTCTGCACCGGATGGTCCGGCCGCACGTAGCCTTCCGTCGGCCACCCCTTGTGCTTCGCTTGCGCGAGCATGCCGGTGTGCTTGCCGGAGCAATTCGAATACACGGCAGTGAGTCGCACGCCGCGGGTCTGGTAGTCCTTCGCGACGGCCTCGGAGAGCGGCGTGTGCGGTCCGCACATGAGGTCACGCTCGGTGCACCCGATCTTCTTCAGGAACTCGCGCACCAGATCAACCTGGGATTGTTCGCTCGAGTGCGAGGCGCAGGTCAGGGCCAGTTCCTGCTGGGAGATGCCGAAGTGGTCGGCGGCGCCATCAATAATGATGGGCATCGCCTGAAAGGGTTTCGCCGCGGAGCGCCAGAACGTGACGTAGTCGGGGTCGCCCGCCGACGCGACGAGCTTCCCATCGCCGTCCACCACGGCAGCGTGCACCGTGTGCCGGCTCTCGACGATCGTTCCCCGAACCAACTCAACGATCATGAATTGCCTTCCTTATTTCCATTTCATTTCTCTCCACAAGTGAGCGGCGCTGTCATCCCGAGCGAAGGGCGCGCAGCGCCCGAAGCGAGGGACCCCGCTGCCTTGAGCAAGCGCTCACCTCACCAGCACGAGCCCTCAATACACTTCGCTTCGCGCTTCCGCACCCATCGGATGACATCCTAGTGGGCCCTTCGCGCTTCCCCGCCAATCGGATGACATCCTAGCGGGGTCCTTCGCGCTTCCCTGCCAATCGGATGACATCCTGGGGGGTCCTTCGCGCTTCCCTGCCCATCGGATGACATCCGAGTGGGGTCCTTCGCGCTTCCCTGCCAATCGGATGACATCCTAGGGGGTCCTTCGCGCTTCCCCCGCCCATCGGATGACATCTGAGCGGGGTCCTTCGCGCCTGCGGCGCTCAGGATGACAACTCCACTCGCTTCTTTAGAAAGAAAAACAGGGGACAGGTGTCAGGATGCATGGGCTTCCTCTCCTCCTGACGTAAGCGCAAGCCCAATCCCCCCGAGAGTCACCACCCCGCCAAGCAGCGCGAGTGGCGCCGGGACTTCGTGAATGGCCGGAATGAGCCACGCCAAAATCGTCGCTCCCACGGGTTCGCCAAGAGCGGCGACGTTCACGGTGGTGGCCCGAAAGTGCTTCAGCGCGTAGTTCAGCCCCGTGTGGCCGATCAGCATCGGGCCCGCGGCGAGCGCGAGGAACACCGCCCAGTCGGACCTCGGGTAGCCGGTGAACGCGACCCCTGAGCCGACCGCGAGGCCCGCCAGTGCCGCCGCCGCGACCGTGTAGACGACGGTCGCATA
>DATNDQ010000099.1:0-9840 GCA_035553475.1 Gemmatimonadales bacterium | reverse complement strand
ACTGGAAAACAGCCGCCCTGAAAGGCACAGGGATTGCCCTCCTTCGCGGGCGTCATGGCGATCGGCGCAAGCTCCGTGCAACCACGTCTGCAGCTCGCGACGCCGGGGGTCTCCTCACCCGCCGGCGTGAGGGCGCGCCGCGCCGAGAGCTGGCACCGGCTGCGCGGAGTCTCGATCGCCCATCTGATCGAAATGGATGGCCCGGGTGGGGCCGAACGTCTGGTAGCCCTCCTCGCCGGCGCCGTCGCGGCCGGCGGGGCGAACAGCGTCGCCTTCCTGCCGGAAGGAGGGGAGGGATGGCTCACGCGCGAGCTTCGCCTGATCGGCATCACGGTCGAACACGTGCCCGTGGATTCGCACCGGCGCACCATCGCGGCCCTGGAGTCCGGGTTCCGCCGCTACAACATCGCGGTGGCGCACAGTCACGAATTCGCGATGGGGATCTGCGGGACCGTGGCGGCCCGCCGCACCGGAGCCGGTCACGTCATCACCATGCACGGCGGACGGAGCTACGCCTCGAGCTGGCGCCGGCGGCTCGCCCTCCGCCTGGCCGCGACCCATAGCGGGGCGATGGTGGCGGTGTGCCAGGAGGCGGCGGACGCGCTGCGCCGGGACCTGTGGCTTTCCCGCCGGCGCGTCCTGACCATTCCCAACGGCGTGCCGGCACCGGACCTCCGCCACCCGGCCCCGCTGCGGGCCGACTTGGGGCTCGCGGAGCAGGATGTCCTGATCGTCGCGGTCGGGAACCTCTACCCCGTGAAGGGACACCGGTACCTGATCGAGGCGCTTGGCCTGCTCCGCGAGCGTCACCCCCGCGCCCACGTCGCCATCGTCGGGCGCGGCGAGCTGCATGACACCCTCGAGGCACAGGCCCGCACGCTGGGCGTCGGTGCCCGAGTGCACCTCCTCGGATTTCGACCTGACGTCGGGAGCGTACTGGCCGCCGCGGATCTGTTCGCGATGCCGTCGCTCTCGGAGGGCCTCCCGCTCGCATTGCTGGAAGCGATGCGAGCGGGGCTGCCCATCGTCGCCACCGACGTGGGCGGCGTCCGCTCGACCCTGGCGAACGGGGAAGCCGGTCACCTCGTCCAGCCCGGCGACGCCCAGGATCTCGCGACCGGTCTCGACTGGCTGCTGTCGCAACCGTCCGTCGCCTGCGTCTTTGGCGCGCGCGCGGAAACCCGCGCCGCCCTCGAGTTCGATTTCCAGCACACCGCCGACAGTTACGCGTCGCTCTATGCCACGCTCCTCCCGGCCCGCGCCCTGACGCGCGCCCTCTGATGCGTCTCGCCCTGCTCGCGGACATTCACGCCAATGCACCCGCACTGGACGCGGTGCTGGCGCACGCCCGCCACGAACGCGTGGATCTCGTCATCGGCCTCGGTGACATCGTGGGAAACTCCGCGATGCCCCGCGAGACCATCGCCCTCATGCGAGACCACGGCATCGAAAGTGTGGCCGGGAATCATGACCTCGCCGCGATCGGGCGCCTGCCCCTCGACCTGGCGGGACCCCGCGCGCGTGAGGTGCTCGAATGGACCCGCGCCTCCCTCACCGAGGACGAATGGCGCTACCTCGCGGAATTGCCGCTGGAGCTGGCGCCACGTCCGGGGCTTCTCTGTCTCCACGCGGGCTTCTCAGATCCCGTCGCCAAGCTCAGGACCGCCGACGACTTCCGCGATCAGGCCCGATTGATCCGTGAGTACGATCCACGCGTTTCCCTCTGCGCGCTCGGACACACGCATCTGCCGGGGGTCGTGTCGGTGGTCGGCAGCGAGGTCTACCTGTACCCGGGCCCGGTGGCCGATCTCCCCGCGGAAGGATTCCATTTTCTAAATCCGGGCAGCGTGGGAGATCTCACCATGCGCGATCCCCGGGCCGTCTACGCCACCGTGGATCTGGACACCCGTCGCGTGCGCTTCTTCCGCGTCCCGTACGACCGCGGCGCCGTCCTTTCCGCCAATACCCGCCAGCGCACCACTACGCACCTGTTGGAGCAGACCGCGTGAGAGCCCTCGTCACCGGCGCCGAGACGCCCGAAGGCCTCGCCGTCATTCGGGCGCTCGGGCAGGCGGGCGTGGAAGTGGTGGCGGCGGGAGACCGCCTGTGGTCGATGGGCTTCGCGTCCCGTTACCCGATGGCCCGCCTTCGCTATCCGCCGGTGTCCGCCAGCCCACGGCGGGCCTGCGACGCCATCGTCGACATCATCAATCGGACTGACCCGGACGTCGTGATCCCAGTCGGTGAGGATCTCCTGGTGGTCTTGAACGAGGCGCGGCGCCGGGTCACGCGACACACGATTCTCGCGGCGCCACCCCCCAAGGTGCTGGCACGGGCGCTCGACCGCGCCAAGACCTTGCCCCTCGTCAAGCGCCTCGGAATCCCGACGCCGAAATGGGTCCAGGGAGACTCGCTCACGGAAGTGCTGGAGGCCGCGGGGCAGCTCCAGTTCCCGGTGGCGATCAAGCCGCGGGGGCCCGCGCTCTATCGGCCCACGGCGCACACGGTGGATTTCGACGTCGCGTACGCTGAGGACCTCCCCTCGCTCGCCCGGGTTCTGAGTCCTCGCCAGCGCGACATTCGGATGATGCTCGTCCACGAGTGCCTGACCGGCATCGGGCACTGCGTGAGCGCGATATGCGACCAGGGGAAAGTCGTCGCGCTCTTCTCCTGCGAATGGGAGCGGGAGCACCCGCTCACGGGTGGCGTGAGCGTCGTCCGTCGCTCCATTCCCCTCGATCAGCGCTTGGGGTCGGCGACCACACGGGTGCTCGAAGCGTGGGGATGGCACGGGGTGGCCATGGTCGAGTTCCGATACGACCGCCGGGACGATGAGTACACGTTCATCGGGGTGAGCTCGCGGTTCCCGACCTCGACGGCACTCGCTCTCGCCGCGGGGGTCAACCTGCCCCACTTGGTAGCGTGCCTTTTCACCGGTCAGACACTCCCCGATGTCACACCGTACCGGGTGGGGGTGCGCGAGCGCTGGCTTCGCGGCGACCTCCTGGCACTACGGGATGGTGTGTCGAAGCCGAAGCCGCGCGCGCCGGCCCCCGTTCCCTACGCGAGAGCGTCGTCGTTCACCCTCTGGGGCACGTTCCTGAAAGACCTCTTCACGCGCTCCTCGGAGTTTCGGCTCACGGATCCAGGCCCGGGGCTCCTCGAGCTGGGCGCGGTCCTCAGGATCGCCGGTGCGTGGATCACGGCAGGGCTGCTCAAGGCCCTGACGGCCAAGACGCCCCCGGTCACACTAGAAGGCGAGCCCCCACTCCCCGTCGAGCCGCGACAAGAACGTGTCGTCCCGGCCAGGTTCCAGGTCGGCGAGCAAGTCGGGGTCGGCCGCCTTCATCAGGAACCAGGGCCCGGAAGCGGTGAATTTGCACTCAGCAGCCGCGAGAGCTGACCGGAAGGAGGGCTCGGAGCGACCGCCCAGCACCCGGGCACCTTGGGACTTCGCCTGCCACATCGTATGCTCGAGCACGAGCCCCCGCCCCCCGGGAATACTCCCCATCTGCAAGACCTCGGCACGCCTCCTCGCGGTCCCCGCGTAGAACAGCAACCAGCCAACCGCACTTCCTTTGAAGTCACGCACGACGCCCCCGCAGAGCCGCCCGAATTGCTTCTTCGCGGACGCCACGCGCAAGAGCCAAGCGAGCGACCGGAGGTCATACGCCGGCGAGAGCCGGTAGGACCGCAGGACGTCCATCATGCACGGGAGGAGCTCCGCCGGGTTGAGGGTCGCTGTGTACGTCCCCACCAGCGGAACGGCGCGGCTGCCGAGCCGCCGCTGCCACGACGTTCGGCGTCCGGGAGAGGCGATGCCACCCATCGAGAGCCACAAACGGCGCGCGACGTCGTTGGCAGAATCGGCGATCGAGAGATCCTGGGCACCGGAAAAGAACGCCTTGGCGAGCGTGAGCCCGATCGGCGCGGACATCCCGGGCGCGACCATCAGCTGCGTAGCCACGGCCGCGAGGATGGGCCGGCCCTTCCAGATCATGGGCCGCGGCAATACGCCGACGAATCCGCCGACCGCCCCCCGCTCGTCCTCGAAAACCCAGGAAGGGAACGCCGGGTCGCACCAGGGCGAGCCGAAGAACAACGCGTCGAAGTAGTCGGCGAGATCCGAAGGGGTGTCTCGTTCGCTGTGCCGGAACGCGTGACGCCGCAACGTGACGACGCCCGGGATGTCCTCCCGCCGGAACGGCCGGATGAACCCACCGGCTGTTGCGTCACCCGCGATGTCCGGCCGCTCCGTCTGGAGCGCCCGCGCGTCAGATGGGGCCGCCGACATGGTGCAAATAGAACGGGAGGGAACGCACCAACGGGACGTCAAGTCGAAAGCGAGCGATCACCCCAAACGCTTCCCACCCCACCCGCGCCGCCCAGCCCCGGGCCGGTTCGTTCGACTCGGCGATGTGCGTTACGAGCCCCGAGAGCCCGAGGTCTCGGGCCAGGTGGTACAGCGCGTATTCGAACTGCGTGGCCACGCCCTTCCGGCGAGCGGTGGAGAACGCGAACAAGTTCTCCACTTGTCCCCATCCCGCTTCGAGCGGCGGGTACATCCCCGCCCACTCGGGCAGCGTGCGAAGCAGCGCATTGTCCGCGCGCATCAAGAGCCATTGCATGCAGAGCGGCCCCGACTCGTCACACCAGACATAGGCGCGACGAAGCCCATGCTCCCAGAAGTTGAGGCCCGATTTGAGCTGATTCTGGTCGTGGTCCACGTGCGTCCTCAAGCACTCGATGAAATGGTCGGTGACCGGCGTGAGCCGCACGCCGTCAGGGGCTGGGGGAACGCCGGCGAGGCCGATTCGATAGCGAATCCAGCGCTCGCGGGGAACGCGGTGGGGAAACACCCGATGACCCCAGGCGCCCACGCGGGCCGTCATCCGGGAGAGCCCGGGCCCTGAGGCCCACGCCGCAGTGCCGACGCAGATCCACTCCCGCAGCTGAGCCAGTTGGGAAGGAGGGGTCACGATCCGAGCGATTTGCACCTTTTGGGCCACTGTTCGGGAAAGCCTCGCCTTGAAGCGTGGCCCCGCCCCATCGGCACCAAAAGAGTGCCCATGCTTCCGCATCAGGAATCAGCGGTAGCAGTTAACTCATCGCAAATAAATGCTTTGTGCGATGCACCAGCGCGAGCACCCGGGGCACGGTCCCTGCCCTATGAGAGCGAAAAGCAGACGCAAGAGGCTGAACCATGACCCGATCAGAAAAACGACTCGAAGGAATCGCCGATCTGGGGCTCCCCAAACGGGATGCCCGAAAGATCTGGCGGGAGAGCGCCCGGCACCGGCGTGCGCTCGTGCGCATGCTCGGCCGCGATGTCGGCGCCCGGGTGGCCCTGCTCGACTATCTCCTGAACATCCGCGGGCTGGTGATCGACGCCACGATCATCGACAAGTCCGCGCTCGGCTCCCTGCACCACCAGGCCATCTCCGATGTGCTCACGGATCTCTACGACCGCCGGTACTTCGACCAGGCGCTGTGCCGGGAAACGGAGCGGTGCCACCGGTACGGCACTCCGGTGTCGGTGGTGCTGCTCGATCTCGACGACTTCAAGGACGTGAACGACCGGTTCGGGCATCAAGCGGGGGATGAAGTCCTCCGGCAGATGGCCGATCTGATTCGAGCACACGTCCGGGGCGCGGACATCCCCTGCCGGGTGGGCGGGGACGAGTTCGCGGTCATCCTCACCGACACGCCCAAGGCTGAGGCGCTCCTCATGGCCCAACGCTTGCGGGTGGGCGTGGCAAACTGGTTCTCCACTCACGAGGTCCATGGGCACATGCTGAACCTCACGATGAGCGGTGGCGTCGGCACGATGCCACTCGACGCCGACGGCGCCGACGAGTTGTACGCCGGCGCCGATCTGGCGCTCTATGAAGCGAAGCGAAGAGGTGCCAATCAGGTGTCCGCGGTGGCGAGCCCCGGCGATCCCCCTCTGGGGCTCGCCACACTCGGGATCGCGTGATGCGCACCACCTTTCCACGGCTTCGCGTGGATGACGAGGACCGCCCTGCCCCCGGCCCCGATCTCGATGTCGAAATTGACCGGCGGATCTTCCGTCACGAGGATCCAGCCGACCCGGAGCCCTACAGCTCGGCCTACGAAGCGAGTCTCCTGCTCGAGTACGCCCTGTCGCGGTCCGGCTGGATGATGGACGTGGCGAACAAGGGACCGTACTGGGTCAAGCTGGAACGCGGCGGCGAGTGTGTGATGGCATCCGGTGACACGGTCGAGCTGGCGCTTTGTCGTGCGGCCCTGAAGGCCGTCGACGCCGCATCGAGCAGCAGATAACGAGGGGAGTGAAGCACCATTATGAAGCCTTCCGGCCCGGCGCATTCCGTGGGACAGGTCGCCAAGTCCAGTGATTCTGGCAGCTTCGATCTGGACCGCCCGGGTCCGTTTGTTGCATTGAGGGGACGCACATCCATGACCGAGTCTCAGTCCCTGCCCGCCACGGTGCTGGTCGCCGCCACGCTCGAGCGCGTGCCGGTGACTGCGGCGCTGGAGGAGGCGGGCTTTTCGGTGGCGGAGGCCGAGTCCGGCGTGGGTGCGCTGGGCCGCGCCAGGGTCGTCCGGCCCGACGCAATCATCCTCTCGCAGGCGCTCCCGGATATGTCCGGCATCGAAGCCTGCCGCCTCCTGCACGCAGACCCCTTGGTGGGTGGCAACATTCCCGTGGTGATCTTGACGAGGGAGAACCCGAGCCCCGCCGAACGGGTGGCCGGGCTGTCCGCGGGCGTGTGGGATTTTTTCCGTGCCCCGCGTGACACGCGCGAGTTGGCGCTCAAGCTCCAGACCTACGTCGAGGCACGCCGGAATACGGCTGCGGTCCTCACCGATAGCGGGATCGATCCCGCCAACGGGCTCCACGCGCGTTCCGCGCTGACCCGGCGCATTCGGGAGTTGAGCGGCCTCATGACCCGGATGCACGGCGCACTCTCGTGCATCGTATTCGACACGGACGGCTCCGACCCGAGCGCTGCCGCGATGGCATCGCAAGTTGTCCGCGTTTCGGACGTCGTGGGCATTCTGAGCCCCACTCAGTTCGCGGTTCTGGCCCCTGCCACCAGCGCCAGCGGTGCCGGGTCCCTGGCCCGCCGGGTCGCCACGATCCTGCGCAAGGGCCCGTTGAGTGACGGCCGCGGCGTCCAGGCGTTGCTGATCGGATATGACGCCGTGGAAAACCTGACGTACGCTCCGATCCATCCGCCCGACTTGATCACGCGTGCCGCCGCTGCGGTGCGGACCGGGAAGCCCGACCCCGCCAATCACTGGCTCCGTCGCTATGAACCCCTGGTCGAAGGCCCGCGGAATACGCCCGTCAATGCCATGGTCGCGTTCGACCGGAAGGGATGATGAACCCGAAACAGCGCCTCCTGTTCGTACTGGGTCTCCTGGCAGGTTCGGCCATCGTCGGCTCCTGCGACCGGACGCCCGTCGCGCCCGCAGCTCCAGCGGCGCAGCCCGTGCCGGACGTGAGGTCCGACTGGTTCGGCTGGGGCCTCAACCTGCTGCTCAAGTGTTCGCCGCTTCCCTACGACTCGACCTCACAGGTGATCGGACCGGCGGGCGGCACGTTGACGGTCGGGCCACACGCCTTGACCGTGCCGCCGGGCGCGCTCAGCGCACCGACCCTGATCACGGCCGTCGTGAATCCGGACACCGTGAACACGATCCGCTTTTCGCCGCAGGGACTGACCTTCCAGCAGCCCGCGCAGCTGGTGATGAGCTACGCCAACTGTGGGCTCCTCGGATCGCTGATTCCGAAGCGGATCGCATACACCACCGATGACTTGTTCATTCTCCAGATCATTCCGTCTCTGGACAACGTCCTCGACCGGACGGTGACGGGACAAGTTTCCCACTTTTCGCAGTACGCGATCGCCTGGTAGGGTGACGATGCCGATTGGTCCGTCGCACCTCCTGCTGGAGGCCCGCCGCGAAGAGGAATCCGGAGCCATCATGGCGGCGATAAACCGCTACGGTGCGGCTATCGCGGCCGCATCGGATGATCAGGAGTTGGCGGTGCTCGCTGAGGCGCAGCGCCGCCTGGCCGTGATGCTCCATCAGCGGGACGAAACGGAACGAGCCTGGGAGTTGTGCCGGCAGAGCTATCAGGTCGCCTGCGAGCTGGGCAGCAACGTCCTCGCCGCCGAGGCACTCAACACCATCGGTGGCCTCCATTTGTCTTCGGGCGCGCTCGAAGAAGCCCGCCGGTCCTTCCTCAAAGCCATCCGCCTCGGCGCTCCGTCCCGCGAGCTTCGCGCACGGGCCGAACAGAACCTCGGCATCCTCGCGAACATCCAGGGGGACCTGGAGGAGGCGCTGACCTGGTACCAGCGCTCCCTCGAGGCGTACAAGGAGTGTGGAGACGACCATGGCCGGGCCATCGCCTACCACAACCTCGGCATGGTGAGCCTCGACGCCGGCGCCAGCCCCTACGCCGAGAAGTACTTCCATCACGCGCTGGAGTTGGCGAACCGGACTGGAGACGTGTTCCTGCAGGGGCTGTGCCTGGTGAGCATGGCCGAGCTCGACGTGAGCCGGCAGCGTTTCGAGAACGCCCGCGAGTGTGCGGACGACGCCCTTTCCCGGTTCGACCAGATCGGGGCCGGCGGCGCGAAGGCGGACGCCTACCGCGTCCTCGGCATGATGTACCGGGAGAGTGGCCGGCCGGTACAAGCCGAGGCCCGTTTGCGGACCGCGGTCTCCCTGTCGTCGGCAGCCCACTCGACGCTCAACGAAGCCGAGGCACTTCACGAGCTGGCCCTGCTCTATCAAGGCACGGGGCGGGACCAGCCCGCCCTGCGCACACTGCACGCCGCGTACGGACTGTTCCGCAAGCTGGAGGCGCGGACGGAGCTGGTCCGGGTCGGCAGCAAAGTTGCCGAGATCGAAACCGCTTATCGCGAAGTGGTGCGGAACTGGGGCCGGTCGATCGAGTCGAGCGACAGCGCGACGTACGGACATTGTGAGCGCGTAGCCCAGAACGCGGTCGCGACGGCCCGGGAGCTCAAGCTCGGCGAGGAGCTGGAAACCACCATTCTCCTCGGCGGCTACCTCCACGATCTCGGGAAGATCCGGATCCCCGCGCAGATACTGACCAAGAATGCGCCCCTGACATCCGAGGAGCTGGCGCTGATGCGCATGCACCCCCTCTGGGGGATCGATCTCCTCGCCAACATCGAGTTCCCCTGGGACATCAAGGGCATCGTGCGGTGGCACCACGAGCGCCGGGACGGCACAGGGTATCCCGACCGCCTGGCCGGTGATGCCATCCCGATTGGAGCCCAGATCGTGGGTCTCTGGGATGACTACGACAGCCTGACCGTCACGCGGGACCCGGCCCAGGCGCTCTCACCCCGCGCGGCGATCGAGGAGCTCGAGCGTCAGCGGGACGCGTGGTCGCCGAAGGTGTTCGTGGCCTTTTTGAGGGTCTGGGAATTAGGGCAGACTCCGGGCGAGCCAACCCCCACCCAACTGTAGGGCCAGCCCCCTCCCTTTCGTTTTCCCCGGGCTTGCGCCCGGGGTTCGGGAAATCGCCCCCCTATCGGTTTCCCCGGGCTTGCGCCCGGGGTCATGAAAACCACTACCGCCATTCACTCTCACCCCGATTTGGGAAAGCCCTGGTGGGCATCAAGTAGCCTCTTGCTCTGCTTTGGGATCAGGTCCGGATGTCGTTCGTGTTGGCGCGCTATGTAATTCGCCACCTTGGGAAGGTCCTTCCTGTGATAGGTGGCGACATAGTATCCCCGGGCCCATTTGACCGCGCCCGTAACCCGCCGGCCAGCCCGGAACGAGGCCACTGACTTCACCTGTCTGAGAAAA
>DATNDQ010000098.1:0-3910 GCA_035553475.1 Gemmatimonadales bacterium | reverse complement strand
CTCGACGAGAAATCGGCGAGGGCCTGGGCATTGAAGTAGAAGTTGGCGTCGGTGGTGAAGAGCGAGCGATCGATCGTCCCCTTCTGGAGCCCTTCGAAGATCTGCTGGGCCTGCGCCTCATGCGTGTGGGCCGACGCGTCTTCGGTGGTGAAGAGACGCGCGCTGATCTGGCGCGCGATGGCGCCCCCTGCCGCGGCTGCGTCCTGGTTGGTGAGCACGACGATCGCGGCATGGTCATCCGGGAAAACCAGATTCTCGGCCGTGAACCCGGATACCTCGCCGTTATGGGAAATGGCTCGGTGGCCACCCTGCATCCCGACGTCCACGCCCAGGCCGTAGCCTGTTCCCGCACCGCTCTTGAGCAGGACTTCCGTCTCCATGGTGTGGTACGAGGCCGGAGCCAGGAGGCTCTCGTTCATCATCGCGATGTCCCATTTCGCCAGGTCCGAGGGGGTCATCGCCAGCTCACCCGCCGCGAAGAGCCACCCCTTTCCTTCCTTCGGTGCGGGACGAACCGGTCCCAACGCGTAGCGCATGTAGCCGGTGGGATCGGAGTCGGGGAGCCGTCCCATGTCGATGTTCTTCACGCTCTCGATGCCGAGGGGGTTGAGAACTCTCGCCCGCAGGAACTCGAAGAACGGCATGCCGCTCACCTTCTCGACGATCATGCCGGCGATCACGTAGTTCGTATTGCTGTACTGCCAGCGCGTGCCGGGATCGAAATCGAGGGGGATTTTCGCCCACCGGTCCACGATCTGCTGAGCGGTGGTCGGCTCGAGCATCGTCGGCATGACGTAGTCCTGCGGCCAGTAGTCCTGGTAGCCGGAGGTATGGGACAGGAGCTCGCGGATGGTGACTTCGTTCGCCCGGGTCAGGTCGGGGAAGTATTTCCCCACCGGATCGTCGAGCGAGAGCTTGCCATCCTGCGCGAGGAGCAGAACCGCCCCGGCGCAGAACTGTTTCGAGATGGACCCGATGCTGTACCGCATGCCGGTGGTCGCGGCCACGTGCCCTTCGACTTTGGCGTCCCCATAGGCCTGCGCGTACACGACCTTGCCGTCCCGGACGACCGCCAGGCTGGCGCTGGGCACGCCGGTCTGCCGGAGCACGTCCCGGGCGATGGAATCGACCGCGGTTGCGAAGGGATCCTGAGCGTTGAGAGCGGAAGCCCCCGCCACCAGCAGGGCCGAAGCGAGCATCAACCGACGCATGACCGAATCCTCGAAGTGGGTGAACGGTGGCCAATCTGCAGAGTCGGGGCGATTCTTCAAGCCATGAACAAACACCACGTCGGTCCCATCGCTCTGGCCGTCCTGCTCCTGCTTCCGGTCACCTCCCAGGCCCAACAGCTCGCGTCCGCCAAGCCTGGCAAGCCGGACACGTCAGTCTTCCGCCCGATCGACTGGGCCACGCCGAATGCCTATCGCACGGCGTCCGGGATGCCGGGGGCCGAGTACTGGCAGCAGAAGGCCGACTACACGATCCGCGCTTCTCTCGACCCGTCAACGCAGACGATCACGGGCTCGGAGACCATCAGGTACACGAACAACTCGCCCGACACGCTGCGGTTCATCTGGATGCAGCTCGACATGAACCTGGGCTCGCGCCAGAGCCGGATGTCCCCGCTCGATCAGTTCTTCTTCCCGGAGGACTCGACCTTCCACATCGGGGCGACCATCGAGCACATCCAGGCGGTGCACCCGGCCGCCAAGGGCGGCAAGCCGACGAGCGCCGCACTCGAGTGGTGGGTCAACAGCACGATGATGCACGTCGAGCTCGATCGCCCGCTTCCCCCGAAGGGCGTGCTGACGCTCGACATCGGGTGGCACCATCAGGTGCCGGTACAGGGCGGGCGGACGGGGCGGCAGGAATTCCCCGAAGGCTGGCTCTACCAGATCGCCCAGTGGTATCCGCGCCTCGCGGTCTATGACGACGTGCGAGGCTGGAATACGGACCAGTACTTCGGCGCGAGCGAGTTCTATCTCGAGTATGGCGACTTCGATGTGACCTTGACCGCGCCGGCGAACTATACGCTCGCGGGCACCGGGACCCTGACCAACGGCGCGCAAGTGTTCCCCGCGCTGATCCAGCGCCGCCTCGCCGCCGCCGCCCACTCGGACACCATCGTGCACATCATCACCGCCGCCGAGTTGGGGAGCCCCACGCTGCTTCCGGCGGGCACGGGGAAGACGCGGACGTGGCACTATACCGCCACGAACGTTCGCGACTTCGCCTGGGGCGCGGCGCCGAACTTCGTCTGGGACGTGACCAGCTGGGACGGCATCACCATGCAGGCGCTCTACCCGCCCTCGGTGTCGGACGTCTGGAACACCGCGGCGGACATGAACCGGCACGCGATCAAGATCCACTCACGCTGGCTGCACTATCCCTGGCCGACCGCCATCAGCGTCGAGGGACCGGTGGGCGGGATGGAATACCCGATGATCACGTTCGACCAGGCCGACAACGCCAAGGAGCTGTACTACACGCTCGCCCACGAGCAGGGCCACGAGTGGTTCCCCATGATCGTGGGTTCGGACGAGCGGCTGTTCCCGTGGATGGACGAGGGGTTCAACACCTTCATCGACTGGTACACGTTCCGCGACCGGTATCCCACCGACACGACGCGGATCCAGACGCTCGAGTTCGGGTCGATGCGCGCCTTCCAGCAATTCCTGGCGACCGACACGGCCCTCGAGACCCCGATCATGGAGACGCAGGACCGGTCCCCTAACGGGCTGATGAGCGGCTGGAACGCGTACGGAAAGCCCGCGGTGGCGCTGCATTTCCTGCGAGAGCAGGTCGTCGACTCGACCCACTTCGACGCCGCGTTCCGCGAATACGTCCGCCGCTGGGCCTTCAGGCATCCCCGGCCCGACGACTTTTTCCGGACCATGAACAACGCGCTGGGCGAAGACCTCTCGTGGTTCTGGCGGAGCTGGTTTTACCGCACCGACCACCTGGACCAGGCGATCGATTCCGTGCAGCAGCAACCGGACAGCACCGGACGCATGACACTCTCACGGGTCTTCTTGTCGAACCGGCGGGAGATGGTCGCCCCGGTGCAGGCCCGCGTGACCGGTGCGGATGGCTCAGTCCGGATGATCAAGCTGCCGGTGGAGACATGGTGGAACGGCCCGCACGCGGTGTGGCTGCTCGTCGACCCGACGGCGGCCAAGCCGGTCAAGATCGAGCTGGATCCTTTGGGGGTGTACCCGGATGTTGATCGGGGGAATAACAACTGGAGTGCCAGGAAGTAGCGGCGTCCCGAGTTGTTCCCAGGCTCGAAGCCTGGGCTCGGCGTTGCGCTGCGCTTGAAGCGCGGTGCCTTGCCGAGCACACGCTTGGAGCGTGTGAAGATCAACGCAGAGCCGGCTTATGGATGCCCGGGACCTAGTGCCCAGTGACCTCCGTCAGCACTTCCCCATCCAGCTTCTCGGTCGGCTTGATTCCCAGGATTGCCGCCAAGGTCGGAGCGATGTCGACGGTGCGGGCGGGGCGGTCCACCCGCCGCACCGGCACTCCGGTGCCGAAGAACGCGATCGGCACTTCGATGTCTTCCGCGTTCGCACCGCCATGCTCGGCGCCGAGGGAGCCGGAGGACCAGACGTAGTTCGGGCGGACGGAGGCGACGGCCAGCCAGCCGTAGCCCGCCGGGAGCAGTCGCCCCCAGAGACGGGCGGCGCCGGTGTCGGGGGCCTGCGGCAACGTGGCCGGCGTGAACACCTGCCCCACCCCGGGATTCCCGGCGATCCGCTTCGCCAGCGCGTCCGCCAGACTGTCGACGTTCACCCCTCGAGCGCGCAGGGCGTCCACGTCCGCGGACAAGAGCCCGTTGTCGAACGAGAGATCGAACGGGACGTGGTACTTCGCCTCGAGCTCCCGCTCGACATCCGCCGGGAACGACCCC
>DATNDQ010000097.1:0-15578 GCA_035553475.1 Gemmatimonadales bacterium | reverse complement strand
CCGGATCTCTGGATGTGGAAGCTTCCCTGACCGACCGATGGAGCGCGCCATGGGCTTGATTCGTCCGCTCGCAATCGTAGTGCTCGTCGTGGCCGCCGCTCCCCTGGCCGCCCAATCCACCGGAGCCATCGGGGGCCGCGTCACCGACGACTCCACGAAGAAATCGATCTCGGGTGCGCTCATTTGGGTGGACGGGGGGCGGCAAGGCGCCACCACCGACACCGGCGGCCTCTACCGGGTTCGTGAGGTCCGCAGCGGCTGGCACCGGGTCCGGGCGGCACGGATCGGCTATCGCGCGGTGATTCTCGACAGCGTGCTCGTCCGCAGTGGCGAGACGGCGCAGCTGAATTTCGCGCTCGTCCCGCAGGCGCTCACCATCGACTCGATCGTCGTAAGCGCCGAAGTCGACAAGGTGCTGGACCCGCTCGCCACGGCTGACGTACAGGCGATCACCGGAGCGCAGATCAGGCAGCTCCCGGTGAGTAGCGTGGCCGAGGCTGTGGCGCTGTCGGCGGGGACCGTGGGGGAGAGCTATCGCGGTGGCCGCCTCGGCGAGTCGTCATTCGTCCTGGACGGGCTGGGAGTGAAGAACCAGCTCGATGCGTCCACGAACACCTTGGGCATCCAGGTCCCCACTGAGATCCTCACCGAGGCGTCGCTGGTGACCAACGCCTTTTCGGCGCGGTACGGCCAGGCGCTCTCGGGGATCGTCAACGTCGTGACGCGAGACGCGGGGGACCACTGGTCGGGGCGGGCGGCCTATGAAGGCGACCGCCCCATGCCCGAGGCCGATGACCATGGACTGGACCGGGCGGTCTTCACCGCGGATGGGCCCCTGGGGTACGGCATCGGATTCGTGGGCGTCTTGAACGCACAGGGCCAGATTGATGGCGATCCCGTCAACGCGCCCGCACCCACCGATCCGCATGACCCCCGGACGACGGAACCCTGGGTGCTCCCGCACAATGGAGCCGAGCGGCTGGATGCGGCGGGGAAGCTCATCATCCCCGTCTCACCGCAGAACACCATCCGGCTCTTCGGGCTCCGGTCCGCCGCGCAGCAGTACCTCTTCGACCCCGCGTTCAAGTACGACGAGTCGTTCGCTCCGGCCACCCGGACGGTCGGCAACCTGTACTCCGCTCACTGGCAGCACACCGCGGCGCCCGAAGCCCGGCATCCGTTCGGCTCGGATATCCGCATCGGCTACTTCAATCAGGAGTTCATCCGCGGCCAGCCGACCAACGCGCCCGCCGACCTGGTGGGGGCGTTCAGCGGGCAGACCCTGCATTTCCTGGATGAGAACATCGCCCGCGCGAAGGACACGATCGCCGCGATGAACGCGCTCCCCGGCTACGCGGCGCCGACCCTCAGCGCCAACACCCCCTGGGGGGTCCCGGCCTTCTTCCTCAGCAATGGTTCGCGGGGCGAGCTCGATTGGAACCGGTACCGGGAGCTGCGGTTCCAGGGGGACTTCACCCTCGCGGCCGGGCCGACGACCGATTTCAACTTCGGCGGGGAATTCGCGCGTCAGCACGTCGAGACGTTCCAGCGGGTAGACGCCTATGTCCCGATTACCGCGGCGGTGAAGGATTCGGTCCCACCGCCGACGGCCTCCGACTTCGAGCCCCAGAGCATGGCCCTGTACGGCGAAACGCAGATGCAGATCCAGGACATCGCGCTCACCGTGGGTCTTCGATACGACCAGTTCGATCCGCGGAACACGACGGTGGGTCAGCGGTTCGGGGCGCGCCGCACCATTTCGCCGCGGTTCGCGATGTCTACGGTGCTCCACGGGGCCACCTTCGTCGCGAGCTGGGGTCACTTCGCGCAGGCCCCCGATTTCCAATACCTGGTCAATTCGGCGTTCGACGATACCACACGCACGGGGCGCTTCCGCCAGGGGAATCCGGATCTCGGGTTCGAGACGGCGACCCAGTACGAGTTCAGCGTGCGCGGAAGGCCGACGGAGCAGACGTCGGTGCGCGTCAACACCTTCGTGAAGCGCCTCGACGGCCTGGTCGCGTCGGTACCGCTCTCGGTGAATCCCGATTCCGCCATCTTCGGGAACACCGACTTCGGCACCGTGAAGGGTGTCGAGGTGATTCTCGAACGCGAGCTGCGCGATTGGTGGGGCGCGCGGGTGGCATACACGCTTCAGGACGCCCAGGCGACTTCGACGAATCCCTTCCTGCTCCTCAATAACTTCACGATCGACAAGTTGGGTGACACGATCCGGTCGGCGCGGGTGCAGTTCCCACTCGACTACGACCGGCGGCACGCCCTTACGGTCGTCCTCCAGGCTCGCGTCCCCGACAGTTTGGGCCCGCGGATTTTCGGGTCGAACGTGTTCGGCGGTTTCGAAGCGGCGGTCATCGGCCGGTACGACTCCGGGCTTCCGTACTCCAAGACCAACCTGGCGGGGGACTCCATCCTCGGCCTGCCGAACAGTCAACGCCTGCCGTCAATCACACAGATCGACATGCTCCTGCGCCGGCCGATCAAGCTGCTGGGGTGGCGGGGCGGCGTGTACCTCGATGTGCGGAATCTGCTCAATGCGGTGAACGTCGAAGCGGTGCGGCGGGATGTCGGCAGCCCATTCCCGTCGAGCGGCGAGCTGCAGACCATGGCGACGAACGCGTACAACGCCAACTCGAATCCGATTCCGTACGAATCACCGCGATACCGGTCCTGGGCGGACCTTGATCACAACGGCGTCATCTCGGGACCGGAGCTGATGAATCTGTACCTGGCGGCCGCGAAGGATTTCACGCAGCCAGTCTTCGAGTACGGACCGCCCCGTCTCTTCCGGCTCGGCGTCGAGCTGGAGTTCTAGTCCCGCGCCTCGCTCCGGTAGCTGGTCGCCACGCCGCCGACCACGAGCAACAGCCCGAGCCAGCCGAGGGCCGAGAGGTGCTGGCTGAAGAGCACCAGCGCCAGAAGGGTGCCGACCACGGGTTCGACGGTAGCGGCCACCGCGGTAGGGGCGGCGTCGATCCGCCGGACGCCGGCGAAGAAGAGGAAGTTGGCGCCCACCACCGGCCCTACGGCCTGCGCGAGACAGAACGCCCACGCCGCCACACCTTCCGGCCGCGCGCTGTAGGTGAAGGGTGTGCGATGGAAGAGGGTCAGGAAGATCGCCATCATCACCACGCCGCCGGCGAGCTCGAGAAACAGTGACCGGATGCTGCCGTAGCGCGGCACCGACCAGCGGGCGAGCAGGGTGGTCCCCGCGTACGAGAACATCGCGATCAGCCCGCCGACGACGCCCGTCTTGAAGCCAGGGCCTCCCGAGAGCACCGCCCCCACGTCTCCGCCACTGACCGTCAGACCGACCCCGATCATGACGAGCACGGCGAGAAACATCCGCAACGGGGTCAGCGCTTCACCGAGGATGAACCGGGCGAGGACGGCAACGACGACCGGAGCGAGGTAGAGGAGGGCCGCCGCGCCGGCTACGCTGACGCCGGTGATGGCGTACGGGTAGGCCACCTCGAACACCGCGACGAGGAACCCGCCGCCGCCGAACACGACGAGCCAGCCCTTCAAGTCGACCCGGAAAAGCTCGGGATGGAAGAGTCCGTAGACCAGGAGCCCGAACACGCCGACCGACACCCGCCAGAAGCCGATCCCCGTGATGTCCTGCCCCCCGTGGAAAAGGGCGGTGGACAGGACGCCGGTGGTGCCCCAGGTGGCGCCGGCGCCCAGGGCGAAGAGATATCCCGCGATCCGCGTCTTGTTCACACCAGCTCTCCTTTGAGAACGGTGACGGCTTGGCCACCCAATTTCACGCGGTCACCAGCAACCCGCACCCGGACCGTACCACCTCGCGCCGACGCCTGGTACCCGAGCATTTCGTCCTTGCCCAGCCGCGGGGCCCAGTGTGGCGCGAGAGCACAGTGCGCGGAGCCCGTCACGGGGTCCTCGTCAACGCCCACTCCCGGTGCGAAGAAGCGCGAGACGAAGTCGACACCCGAGGTGGCGGAGCGGCTGGTGACGATCACGCCGCGGATGGGGAGGTCGCGGAACTTCCCGAAGTCGGGTGCGAGGGCGCGCACATCCTGTTCACTGGCGACCTCGATGAGGAAATCGGTCTTGTTCTTCCCGACAAACTGGGGACGGACGCCGAGCGCGGCGAGCAAACCCGGGGGCGGGTCGTGAGGCGCGGCGGTCTGGGCGGGGAAGTCGAGCTCGATCCAGTCGCCACGCCGGTCGGCGGTGAGTACGCCGGATCTGGTGTGAAAGCGCGCGGTCGCGTCAATCGGAAGATGCCCGTCAGACCAGAGCACGTGCGCCGTGGCGAGCGTCGCGTGGCCGCACAGATCGACCTCGGCTGCCGGTGTGAACCAGCGCAGGTTGAAACTGTCGGGACGGCCCGAAAGGAACGCGGTCTCCGATAGATTCATTTCACGGGCCACGGACTGCATCCACTGCGGATCCCGGGGCGCGTCCAAGATGCAGACGGCGGCGGGGTTCCCGGCAAACGGCCGGTCGGTGAACGCATCCACCTGCACCATTTTCAATCCCATGCGCTGACTCCCGGAGTGACGGGATGATCGTTCAAAACTGGTGGTACACAACTCTTCTCGGGATCCAGAACCCGCTCCAGCCGCCCCTCACGGATCAGGTACGAACGGACGTCCTGGTGGTTGGCGCCGGCATGTCTGGACTCACCGCCGCGTGGCGGCTGGCGCTCGCGGGCCGGAAAGTCGTCCTGCTCGACCGCAACATCTGCGGGGGCTCCTCGACGGGGCGCAGCGCCGGTTTCCTGACTCCGGACTCGGAGCTCGAGCTCTCCCAGATTCTGCGGCGGTACGGCCCCGAGCGGGCCCGGGATCTCTGGGACGCCCCGGTCCGCGGCATCGAGCTGATTACCGAGGCGGTGAAGCGGCACGGCATCCCGTGCGATCTCCTGAGCCAGGACAGTCTCTTCGTCGGCTCCGACGCGCGCGGATGGGACGACGCCAACTCCGAGGTGGAGGCCCGGAAAAAGCTGGGGTATCCTCAGACGCTCTACCCGCGCGACCAGCTGCCATCCGTCCTCGGCACCACCGAATACTATGGCGGCATCCGGTATCCGGGTACGTACGGCATCAATCCGTTGCTCTACGCTCAGGGGCTGAAACGCGTCCTGCTCGAGCTGGGTGTTCGCATCCACGAGAGCACCGAAGCGCGCTCCTGGGACGATCACACGGTCCGGACGCACCTGGGATCGGTCACCGCCGATCAGATCATTTTCTGTATCGACAAGCCGGACCGCTCTCTGACGCCACTCGAGCGCAACGTCTTCCACGCCCAGACGTTCCTCGCCATCTCGGAGCCCCTGGGTTCGGCCGGATTGCAAGAGCTCTTTCCGTCCGGGGCGCGCCTGCAGTGCTGGGATTCCGACCTCGTCTACACGTACTACCGTCTCACCGGCGACGATCGCCTGCTGGTCGGCGGAGGCAGTGCGCTGACCACGTTTGCTCTGCACGCCATCAACACGCCGGGCGTCATGACTCACGTGCTGACGGGATTTCAGAAGAAGTTTCCGTTCCTCGATCGCCTCCGGTTCATTCAATACTGGCCGGGCCTGATCGATACGACCCGGGATCTCCTTCCGACCATCGTCCGCGATCCCGACGCGCCCTGGGTGCAATGGGTGCTCGGATGCGTCGGTCTGCCCTGGGCGGCGTTCTGCGGAGATTTCGTGGCGCGGCAGGCTGCGGGAACGGGGGCCGCCGACGCCGAGCGGTACTACCGGTACTTCGAGGCGGCCAGGCCCTTTCTGGTGCCGACGTGGCTCGAGCGGTTGATCGGCAAGCCGCTGGTCTTCGCGCTCAACAACGCCTGGGCCAAGTACGTTCAGGTGGACCGGGGCAAACGGATCCCGGACCGCGCCGACAGTCTGTAACCGCTACCAACCGCCCCGTTCGCCCGCGTCTCCGATGGCGCGGGACAGCCGCTCCGCCGCATGCCGCCAATTGGTCTGGACCGCTCGCTCGGCGGCGGGGGCGTCCCCCGCGCGGATCGCCGAGATGATCGCCTGGTGCTCGCCGGCCGACACCGGCGCTTCGCCCGCCAGAAGACTCACGTACATCCGGATGTACCGCTCGGCCTGCGGTTTGACGGCTTCGTGGAGCGCGCGGAGCCGGGGTCCGGCGCCTGCCTCGACGTATTTCCGGTGGAACTCCTCGTCCGCTTCGTAGAGCCGATTGAAGTCCGCGCGCTTCCTGGCGGCGCGCAGGAAGGACTGGTTGATCCGCGTCAGGGACTTGAGGAGCGCGCGGCGCGGAGCGGGGGCGAGGAGCGCGGCGCGCCGGGCTGCCAATCCTTCCAGGTCGCCCACGATGTAGAGGAGCTCCGAGACGTCGTCCTTGGTGAGCGGAGCGACCATGGGACGGGCGCGCTTGCCGGAGGGCGTGGCCACGTAGCCTTCGCGCTCGAGGCGGGTCAGGGCCTCCCGGACGGGGGTCCGGGAGACGCCCAGGCGCTGGGCGATCTCCACCTCGACCAGGCGGGCGCCGGGAGCGAGGGTGCCGCGCACGATGCCTTCGCGCAGTGCGCTGTACACGCGTCCTGAAGTGGCCATGACGGGGCAATATAGCCGGGCCGGGACCCTGCTTGCGGGTTCCCGGGGCAGACGTATGTTAAGCATAATTGTATCCAATTATGCATTCCAAAACAGGAGGCCCGATGCCCGCCGGTTTGTTCGCCACCCAGCCCCTCGAGCGGCTCCGCGCCGCCGCCGGTCAGGAGGGGGGCGGGCTCCGCCGCACCCTCGGACCGCTCAACCTCACCACCCTCGGCATCGGGGCGATCGTCGGCACCGGGATCTTCGTCTTCACGGGGATGGCGGCCGCACAGTACGCGGGGCCGGCGGTTCCGATCTCGATGGTGATCGCCGCCATCGCCTGCGGGTTCGCGGGACTCTGCTATGCGGAGATGGCGAGCGCGGTACCGGTGGCGGGCAGCGCGTACACGTACTCCTACGCGACGCTGGGTGAGCTGATCGCCTGGATCATCGGCTGGGACTTGATCCTCGAATACGCCATGGGCGCCGCCACGGTCGCCGTGGGCTGGTCATCGACCCTCGGCTCGATGCTCGGGCTCTTCGGCATCACGCCGCCCGCCGCCGTCATGAACCCGCCGTTCATCGCCTGCACGGCGGCGCAGGTGGCGCAGGGGATGGCGACCGGGTGCACGCAGGTGGGGTGGCACCTCACGGGTGCGGTCTTCAACCTTCCGGCGGCCCTCTCGATCCTCGCCATCACCGCGATCCTCATCATCGGCATCCGGGAATCCGCGGGCTTCAACACGACGATCGTCATCATCAAGGTGGGGGTGCTGGCCCTGTTCGTCGGGTTCGGCTTCCTCTACGTCAAGACGGCCAACTGGCACCCGTTTATCCCTGAGAGCAACGGCCAATTCGGCGGCTGGTCGGGAATCCTGCGCGGGGCGGGATTGATGTTCTTCGCCTATATCGGCTTCGATTCCGTGAGCACCGCGGCCCAGGAGGCCCGGAACCCACAGAAGGACATGCCGCGCAGCATCCTGGGGTCGCTCGTCATCTGCACGGTGCTGTACGTGCTGGTTTCGACGGTGCTCACCGGTCTGGCGCCCTACCAGGACCTGAACGTCCCGTCTCCGGTCATCATGGTGGTGGACAGCATCAAGGAGTTCGGCTGGTTCCGGTACGCCATCACCTTCGGCGCCATTCTCGGGCTCGGCTCGACGATGCTCGTCATGCTCCTGGGGCAGTCCCGGGTGCTCTACGCCATGTCGCGCGACGGCCTGATCCCCGAATGGGCGGGCCGGGTCCATCCCAAGTTCAGGACCCCGTACATCTCCACGGCGCTCACCGGCATTGCCGTGGCGCTCTTTGCCGGCCTCTTCCCGATCCAGATTCTCGGCAAGCTCGTGAACATCGGGACCCTCCTCGCCTTCGTGCTCGTGTGCATGGGCGTGTGGGTGCTCCGGAGGACCCGTCCCGATCTTGAGCGCCCGTTCAAGACGCCGCTGGTTCCGTTAGTTCCCATCCTTGGCGCGCTGGCCTGCCTCGGCCTCATGCTCACGCTGGGTGTCGACACGTGGCTGCGACTGGTCGTGTGGTTGGCGATCGGGCTCGTGATATACTTCCGATACGGCCGTCACCACAGCGCCCTCCGCCAGGGGGGAACACCGTGATGCACCGGAGCGGGAGATGTCTGACGGGATGGCAATCAGACTGGCCACGGAGGCGGACGCCCGGGTAGTCGCACGACATCGCGTCGCGATGTTCCGGGACATGGGGACTCTGCCGGCGGAGCAGGGTCCCCCGCTCGAACGGGCGGCGGAGGCTTACTTCCGACGCGCGATTCCCGAGGGGAGCTACGTCGGCTGGCTGGCCACTCCCGAGGGCCGGCCCGGGGAGGTCATCGGCGGGGCGGGGATCCAGCTGCGTGAATCGATCCCCCGCCTCCGGCTCGATCGCGCCGGCGTGGACCCCGGGCCCCAGGGGCTCATCGTGAACGTCTACACCGAGCAGGCATGGCGGCGGCGCGGGGTTGCCGGGCTGCTGATGCGCGAGATCCTGCGATTCACGACGCAGCGCGGCATCGACAACGTCGTCCTCCACGCGTCAGCCGAGGGCCGTGCGCTCTACGAGAAGCTCGGCTTCAAGCAGACCAACGAGATGCGCTTCGAGACCTAGCTCAACGCGAACAGAGTCTTCTTGTGCAGCACGCTGTTCTCCGATCCGATCAGGATGAGGTCCGGAGCTCCCGCCGTCGCACCCACAAACAGCATCGGACTTGCAATCGTGGCTGGGAGGTCGAAGACCAGGTCGGTCGTATACGACTGCCCGGGCACGATCGGATGGCGCAGCGAGTCTGAGGCCCCATCGGGCTGTAGGGGATACTCGTGGCCCTGCGCGTCGAGCACGTACACGGTCCGAGGGCCGATTTCGAGCGGCGCCCGGCCACGCCGCGCGGACGTCGTGGTCGAATCGAAGAGCACCTTCATGGTCACGATGTAGAAAGTCCCCTGCGCCGTGCGCCCGCCGAGGTGCTTGTCATTGCGGACCGCGACTACAGAGTACTCCGAGTGACAATCGATCTCGCAGATATGCTTGCCCTGGGTGAGTGCGAGGATCCGCGTGCGGCTGGTGAGGGAGAGCCCGAACAGCAGCACGAGGTACAGGGCGACCCCCGCTACGCCGGTGATCACGAAGCGCTTCACCCAGACGCCGCGGTCCATCAGAAGTGCGGCGACGATGCCGACGCCGAGCGCGAGCGCCCCGCCAACCAGGCCGAGGAGCAGGAGAATGCCGAGGGGAGTGAGTCCATCCGTGATCATTTGGCCTCCGGGGTGGGACAGCGGACGAAGGGGATGCTCGCCCAGCGCCGGGCAAGCTTGAGTTCGGTGAGACTGGCCCAGTTGTCACTGCGCCAGTCGCGCTTCGATTCATCGATCCGGAGCCAGCGGTGACGGAGACTCTGCTCGGCCTGGCATCGAGCGACGGGATCGAGCTTCGGCAATCCGGCGACGAGGGTGGGAATCGCGTCGGCGGAGAGTGACGCGGCGTAACGGGCATCGAAGGCTCGCGCCGTGACTCGGCTCATGTTCACGCGGACGATGAGCGCGTCAGGGTTGATCACGTGCAGTCCGGTGAGAGCGACGTATCCGGCCACCAGTGCGCCCGGAGCGAAGCGCCGCCGACGGGATCGGATGAGCCGCGCGCCGAGCCAGGCAGAGAGGAACGTCACATACGCCATCCCCGCGGTGGCGTAGAGCCTGATCTCGGACAGGCCGTACGCGGCCACATAGAGGCGCATCCGGTTCAGGGCCGACGCGATGATGACGACGAGCAGCGCGAGCAGCGTGCGGGCGAGCGTGCGGAACCAGCTCCCGCTCGCTCCCAGATGACTGCCCAGGGCGCGGTCCGCCACGATGAGCAGAGGCAGCACGAGTGCCGCCACCGCCAGCAACTCGAAGAATCCCGACCGAGCGTACTCGGCGTAGCTCGGTCCGGCGGCACGCTGAACCCATGCGGTCCCGCCGAAGAGCTCCCCTGCCTGAAACGCCACGAAGAGCGCGAAGAGACCGATCGTGAGCCCCAGGGCGGTCAGCACCGGCACGGCGCCGACACCCGTGCGGAAGACGGTCGGAACCCGGGAGGGGATCTGGAGGGGGCGCAGGATGGACCAGGAGAGATAGCCCGCGCTGATTGCGGAGAAGAAGGTGATCAGGAAGACGTGAGATGCGGCGACGCCCGGATCGATGGTGAAGATGCCTTGCATCGCGTCCGCGAAAACCGGGTCGGCGCTGGCGAACAGGATTCCGAAACCGAGCAGAATGGGCGTGGCGATGGCGGCACCCAACGCCACCGAGCGGGCCCGGGAGAATCCAGCCGATTTGGGCTCCTGCATCCACTGGGCCAGTCGTCCCAGCAGTGGCAGAGCCCCGACGAGCGTGTAGGCCGCGGTGGCCCCGACTTGGAGGGCCTGATCGAGCACGTTGAGGCGCGACAGCCGGATTCCCCGGAGCGTCGCCGCGGTGAGCCCGAGGGTGGCGACGAGCGCCATGAAGTCGAACGCCGCGAGCGCTCGCGAGTCCCGGCGCGCGAAGGCCAAGGCCAGGAGCACGATGGTGAGCGCGAGCCACCAGGTTTCCCGGCTGACAGAGAGCCGATGGTACTTCACCAGCGCGGCGCCGACGGCGACCAGCAGGAGCGTGCAAATGGTGATGTTGAAGCCCCAGGGCGCACTCCTGAGGAGCTGATCGGCGGTGGCCCCCACCAGGAGCGCACCCGCGAAGATCCAGGCCGGCACTGCGTTTTCGGTTTTCATCCTGCCATCTCCCCCGGCAGGCCGCCGAAGCGCCGTTCGCGCGCGTGAAAGGTGTCGAGGGCGCGGTCGAGGTCCTCCGCCGTGAATTCCGGCCACATGGCATCGAGGAAGAGCAGCTCGGCGTAGGCGCACTCCCAGAGCAGGAAGTCCGAGAGCCGGCGCTCGCCGCCAGTCCGGATGAGGAGGTCGACGTCCGGAAGGATCCCGCCGTCGCCGATGGCGGCGCGTGCCGAGTAGTCGATCGCGATGCGGAGATGCAACCGGCGCCCGCGCTCCGTCGTCCGCTCGGCGCTCTTGATCGCGGCGCGGAGGCGGGGCGGCAGGCGGTCGCGCCGTCCGATGACCGACAGGCGGACGCCGCGAGCGAGGCAGTTGGCGGTCTCGTCCCGGATGACTTCCTCGAAGAGGTTGAAGAGGCCGAGGACCTCGGGCAGGGGACGGCGCCAGTTGTCGGACGAAAAGGCGTAGAGCGTGAGCTGACCGATGTCACGTCCGGACGCGGCCTCGACGGCTCGATGTACGGCGTCGGCGCCCGCACGGTGACCGGCGGCGCGGCGGAGTCCCTGTCGGGTGGCCCAGCGGCCGTTGCCGTCCATGATGATGGCCACGTGCAGAGCACTTTGAGATACAAAGTTAGAGATCAAAAAAAATCCGCTCAGGGGGCACGGGTGGCCCGGATGAGCGCCTCCATGTGGTCGAGGTACCGCTCGAGTGCTTTCCGCCCGGTGGCGGTCAGGCGGTACACGGTCTTCGGAACCCGGTCTTCGAATGTCTTGGTGCAGCTGACGTAGCCGGCGTCTTCGAGCTTTCGCGCGTGGACGCTGAGATTGCCGTCCGAGGTCTGCAGGGCGCGCTTGAGCTCGTTAAAGCTCAGTGACTCGTGACTCGCGAGCGCGCTCACGATGCCCAGCCGCATCTTTTCGTGAATGAGCCGGTCGAGCTCCGCCGCCTGCGCCGCGGCGGACATCGCCCCAGACGCCGGTGCGTCGACCTTCGATTGTTTTGCTGGGGCCGTACCACTCTTAGCCACCGTACCTCCGTGCAATGACGCTGCCGAACACGATGTGCAACCCGCCGAATCCCGCCGCCATCCAGAAGTCTCCCCACGCGGCCGGCGTGAACAGGGCGCCGGTGCCGACCACCAGGAAACAGATCCCCATCAACGGCACCGGCCGAACCGAGAACGCGCCTCCCGCGACCACCCCGGTGCCGTACAGCAGCATCCAGACGCCGGGCAGCAGGGCTGGGACTCCCGCCAGCACGAGCGGGGCCGTCAGCACCGCCGCCGATCCGAACGCCGGCAGAAACCCGAGGAGCACCCGCCGGCCGGGTCCGGTCACCATCGGGTCTTTCACCGCGCGTGACTTCCGGACCATGGTCACGCCGCCGATGGCCAGAGCCACCAATGCTTCCGCGAGCCACACCGACAGCCAGCCGAGCGTCGTCTGTTGCCGGTGCGCGAGCCAGGCGGCGCCCAGCGCGGTCACCCCGATCGTCACCTGGCCAAGCCCCGGGACGGCGGTGAACGATGACGAGCGGGTCATCGTCTCCCGGATGTAGCGCAGGTTCTCGATCGCGCGGTCGGAGAGGGGCTGGGGAGCGGCCACGCCGGAGAATAGGCCCGGCCACTCGCTGCGTCAAGTACTTTATATTACCAAGTAGACTGGGTCAAGGGTGCGCCAGATTCCTTGCAAAACGGGGGGACCAATCGCGGCAGCATGCCGACACTACATCGGTAACTCATAACGCCTTAGCGACTTAGCGTCGTACCGGTTCTCGGCTCTGTTCTTGCATTTCTCTCCAGCATGGCCTCCTCGTGGCAGGACAGCTGGACTTTCCGGATCGTGGACCAGGACACGGGTGCGTCGCTGTCCGGCGTGCCGGTGACCGTCCTCGATGCCGCGAATCGCTCCGCCGGGTTCTGGGTGAGCGACGCCGACGGCGTGGTCCAGATTCCCAAGCACGACGGCCGGCGCCTTCGCCTGCGGGTCGGTCTCCGCAACGAAGACACCATCGAGCTCGATGCCCGCTCGCTCCCCGACGATCCGATCCCGCTCGCGGCGCCGAAAGGGCTCTCGGAGCCCTCATTGTCACCGGAGAGTACGACTCCCGACCATCCGGCTGTCGTTCAGCCGGGAGCCGTCCCCTCCGCATCGGCCCCGGCTTCCAGTGGGGGCCAGGTCATTCGCTACACGCGCATCGGCATCGCACCCGCTGACGCCGAGTTGATCACGTCTCCCGATGAAGCGGCGGCGGGTGGCGCGATGCGGTACGGGGTCCTCTACGAAATCGAGCAGGTCTGGCAGTCACTCGGCACCGAAGCTGGTGACGTGATCCACAGCGTCTCGGTCGGTCCGGGAGACGAAGCGAAGCTTGCGATCGCGGACGGGCGTTGGCGCCGCAAGGGCACCACCCGGGAACGCGCGCTCTTCATCGTTCCTCGCATGGTGGCCGCCTGGGCGGTTGGTGACGGCGTGGATGCCGCTCCACTGGAGCCCCTGATCGTCACGGACGTCGCCCGGTCGGCGGGGGAGACGGTGCATTTCCTCGCGTCGCGGACGCTTCGAGCCACCGAGTCACTCCGGCGCCGTCCGATCGGCGTGACCGAAGGCGAGGAAGCACCTCCGCACGCCGTCATCCGGACCGTTCGGAACACGCGGGCGGATGGAGTGCTCACCTATCACGTCGTCGAGCCCGTGGCGCGGTATCGCGTCATCGAACGGGCCCCGCGCGCGCGGGCGGCGTTGCTGGTGCCTTTCCGTCTTCCGAACCTCGCCACGCGGGAAGTGGTCCGCCGGTTCGGCCACGCCCTTCGCCGAGCGCTGCTCGACCGAAATCTCCACGGGGACCTTGAGCAAGTCCTGGGGTCCGGTGTGCCCGATCCCGCCGTGGAGCAGCGGATCTTCGATCACATCACGGCCCACCTGTCCTACTACTCGGCCACCATCATCGCCGCGGGCGATGCCGCCGAGCGGTTCTTCGCGCTGGCCAAGTTGCGCGACCCCGAGGGGCGGCCGCTGACCGACATCATCGAGAATGGCGTGGTGGGCCGGGTGGGGAACTACGTCGCCTTCCCGCTCCGATCGATCGACTACACCACGTCGTCCTGGCGGGTGGCGCTCCTCGAGGAGATGCAGGACCGCGTCCGCGTGTTCGAAGAGGCGCATGTCACGTTGCCGGTGCCGGGCGTATGGCTCCGCGCCGAGCTGTCGCCGGCCGAGGTGAAGCGGGAGCCTGAGCCGGCGGAGGAGCGGGAGGCAGGCCGGCGGGGGACAGTTGAGCGGAGGCGCATGGGAGGCTGAGAATTGCGCAACTCCCCGCAGCACATATCTTCGCGGCATAGCGATCGGTTTGTTCAGTGGCTCTCGGACGGCAAACAACACAGCGAGGCCAGAATGCCACGTGGGCGGCATCATCGGATTGCGATTCTTTGGCTCCGCCTCATCGCGGTGCTGATGATCTTGTACGCCGTCGTTGATGTGGCCTTCGCGGCGCTCTACTATGGCGGCACCGACGGTACGTGGCGGCAGATTCTCCACGCCGCGACGTGGTATGGGATTGGCGGCGTCTTGCTCTGGCTGCTCAGTCCTGGTGTGGGGAAACTCGTCGCCATGGGCCTTGATGATCCCCCGGTCGATCCACCTGACATCTAGCAAACGCCCGATCTGGTTTTCCCGCGGGCCGAGAGCGCCCTCTCAGGGCGCGGGCATGAGCGACCCGACGTCCGGGAACTTCGACTGATTCGGCCCGTACGGTCATCAGTGCGTACTCCCCGCATCCAGGAGAACCTGTGACCCCGTTCATTCATGCCACCCCTCGTCGCGTCGCGGTGATCTATGCGACGCTCGTTTTCGCGGTCTGGATTCTCGCCCTCTCACCGCTTTCTCACTTGAGTACCGTCGAAGCGCTGCCAATTCTTGTTGGGTTGCCATGGAGCCTCCTATTCCTGGACGGTGGGGGCCTGGGCTTATTCGGCCTATTCCTGACTGGCCTCGTGAATGGAGGCTTGCTCTACATCGCAGTGTGGGCATGGCGTAGGGCATCACTGCCACCAAGGCGGAGGCTGCTGCTGCCCCCTGCTGCCTGACCTGCGCTTGCGGCTGTCGCGGCGTATGATCAGATGGAGGACCTAATCAAGGGAGGCTTATGCGCCGCTACGAACAGATTTCCGGAACGCTCTTCGCTCTTGTGGCACTCGCGCAGTTGACGCGGTCCATCCTCGGATGGCCCGTCCAAATCGCTAGTGTGTCCATCCCTGTGTGGGTATCCGTCGTCGCCCTTGTAGTCACCGGTAGTATGGCCATCTGGGGATTCCGAGCTGCGAGGGGCGCCGCCTAAGAAGATCTGTAAACGTGGCCGCGTGGTCTCACTTCGTCGACTCGCTTCCCGGCAGCTGGGGCTGGCTTTGCATCGCCCTGGCGGTGCTGGGATTTGTCCTGTTGAGTCGTGGTTACCAGATGCGTTTCCGTCGAGGTCGATTCACTCCGTTAGGCGGCGCAATCCTCCTCGCCCTCGGCCTGGCTGATATTCTCGTATCTTGGATCCGTCATTGTCGGTGAATGGACTGCAGTCACGCGGAGACCAAGTGTGAACAACAACGGCCTGCTGAAGATCACGTCCCTGCTGTCACTCCTCCTACTGACCCTTCATGTCACGGACGACATCGTTCGCGGCATTTCCAAGGCCGAGTCGTCAAACATCGCGCTGGTCGTCCTGGTGATCCTGCTGTATGGGACGCTGGTGCTGGTAGGCCGGCTGTGGGGGTACATCATC
>DATNDQ010000096.1:0-15923 GCA_035553475.1 Gemmatimonadales bacterium | reverse complement strand
GCGTAGGCGATCGATCCCGTGCCCGCGGAGATGAGCATGCCGGGTTCGGCCCCGAAGGCCGAGCGGAGCGCCGCTTCGCCGTCGGAGACGACCCGCACGTCGCCCGCGAGTCCGGTGTCCATCAAGGCTTCCCGCAACTCTTCCTGCTCGACGTCGCGTCCCGCGCCCGCCGCGCCGACACCCAGCCAGCTGGCCGGGAGCTCACGGCTCGCCTGATGCGCCGCCCGCCGGACCGCGTCCGCGATAACGGCCGCTGACTTCTTCCCGCCGCCGGGCCGCATGGCGGATGCCGGACCGTCGACGCGGGCGAGGACCTGCCGCGCCTGGTCCGCCAGTACGACGGTGGTGTGAGATCCCCCGGCATCGACTCCGAGCAGAGTTGTTAGGCGGTTAGGCGGATAGGCGGTTAGTGGCTCGGTGGGCATTTCCAATCTCCAGGGTGACTAACCGACTAACCGACTAAGAACTAACCGACTTTGGGCGCTCAAGGCTCCGGTGGCTACCGTGATCGCCGTCCCCAGCGGGACGTACCAAGGCCACGCGAGCCCTGGCAGCCAGCGTACGGGGACCCCGATGACGATCGGCAGCATCACGAGCGTACTCACGACCATCGCGACGATCACGTCCACCTGACGCGGCCGCGACGTGCCCCCAAGAATGTAGGTGCCCAGCAAGCCACCGTAGGTGATCGACGCCACGGAGAGCGCCAGCTGAACGACGGGCGTGTTCTGGTCGCGGAACGCCATCGCGCCGGCGACCAGCACCGCGGTCCAGAAGAGGGTCAGCCAGCGCCCGACCGACAGCACGCGAGCGGGATCGGTCTTCCCGGTGAGCGGGACGTAGAAGTCGTGCGTCGTGGCCGATGCGAGCGAGTTGACCGCCGACGCGTGGCTGCTCATGGCCGCGGCGAGGATCCCCGCCACGACGAGCCCGGAGAGACCCGCCGGCAGCTGGGTGACGACGAACGTTGGGTAGATCGCGTCACTGCGGCCGATACTTCCAGGGTCCGCGCCGGCGAGCCACAGGCTGGTTCCCACGAGCAGGAAGAGCGCGAACTGCAGGATGATCAAGACACCCGAACCGACGAGCGCGCGCTGCGCGTCCTTGAGATTCCGGGCGGCGAGGAGGCGCTGCACGATGAGGTGGTCGGTTCCGTGCGAGGCGGCCGACAAGAGGGCACCCCCCAGGACTCCGCCCCAGAAGGTGTAGAGCAGGTGGAACGACGGCGTGAAGTCGAGGAACTTGAGCTTCCCGGCATTCGCCGCACCGATGAAGGCGGCCGTGCCCCCCGCGGCGTGCGTGGCGACGATCAACGTCGCGATCCCGCCGATCAGATAGACACCCAGTTGAATCACATCGACCCACACGACCGCTTTGAGTCCCCCCACCCACGTGTACACGAGCGTGACGACGCCGATGGCGAGGATCCCCGCGGGCAGACTCCAGTGCGTGATGATGGCGAGGGGAATGGCGGTGGCGAAGATCCGGACGCAGTCGGCCAGCGCCCGGGTGCCGAGAAACACTCCCGAGGCCACTCGGCGCGCGATGGGTCCGAACCGGTGCTCCAGCCGCTGGTAGGCCGTGTCCTGCGTTCCCTCGAAGTATCCGGGGAGGAGGAGCGCCGCGACTCCGATCCGCCCGACGAGATAGCCGAAACCGATCTGGAGGAACGTGAGGTCGCCCCGCGCCGCGATGCCGGGAACGGAGATCACGGTGAGCGCGGACGTTTCGGTCGCGACCACCGAAAACATCAATGCCCACCAGGGGAGTCCCCGATGGCCGAGGAAGTAGTCGGCGGCGTCCCGCTGGCGGCCGGCCCGGATCAGGCCGAACGCGATCACCCCCGCGCAGTACACCGCGATGACGATTACGTCGAGGGAGCGCATGGCGGGGCGGGGTGGGGGGCGAAGAAAAGAGGCCCGCGAAATTCGCGGGCCTCACATGTCATCAGGAGTCGACGCACCAAAGCGTCAGACGGTGAACGACGATCCGCAGCCGCAGCCGCCGGTCGCATTCGGATTCTCGAACGCGAACCCCGACTCCTGGAAGTTGCTCTTGTAGTCCAGCGTGACGCCGTTCAGGTACTGCGCGCTGAACGTGTCCACGAAGAGACGCACACCGGCCGATTCGATCGTGATGTCGTCGGCGGCTGCCCGCTCTTCGATGTTGAGGCTGTACTTGAAGCCGGAGCATCCGCCCGGCATCACGCCGATGCGGAGTCCCGCCGTTTCCGCCGGCACCTTCTCCTCGGCCATGAACTTCCGCACTTCATCGGCCGCCCGGTCCGTCAGCGTGACGGTGACCGGCATCTGTTGTGTCGTGGTCATCTCGGTGCTTCCTCCTTGTCCTGCCGCAACTTAGGAAGGCGGCACGGGTGTGTCAACGTCCTCAGTACTCGGGATGCGTCAGCGCCTGCGCCACCAGATCTGCCACGCGCGGCCGCACCTTCGCGATGCGGAGATTCGCCCGGGTGGGATTCACCCGGTTGGCCAAGAGAATGACGAACAGGTCCCGGCCCGGATCGATCCAGATAGACGTGCCGGTGAACCCCGTATGACCGAACGCGCGGTCCGTCATCCTGGTTCCCCCGGAGGACGGCTGCGAGGGCGTGTCCCATCCCAGAGCCCGGGACGACCCCGGCGGGAAATCCTGCCGCCGCGTGAATTCATCGATCGTCTCGGCGTGCACCAGGGTCAGAGAGTCCCAGGCGCCGCCGGCGAGCAGCATGGCGGCGAAGCGGGAGAGATCGAGCGCGTTGGAAAAGAGTCCCGCGTTCCCCGAAACGCCACCCAGCCGGTCGGCACTTTCGTCATGGACGGTTCCCCAGATGAGCCGGTGACGCATGATCGTGTCGGTCTCGGTCGGCGCGATCATCGGCTTCCAGCTGGCGGGCGGGAGATACCGCGTCGCCACCATCCCCAGGGGTCCGAAGACGTGCGTCGCCAGGTACTGGTCGAGCCGCTCACCGGTGATCCGCTCGATCACTTGCTCCCCGATGATCGCGCTCACATCCGAGTACACGTAGGTCTGGCCCGGAGGATTCGCGAGGGGTGCGGTGTCGGCCAGCGCGAACGCCTGTTCGCGGGTCTTCGTGTCCTGCCACAGCGGAAGATCCGGTGGGAATCCGGCCGTGTGGGTCAGCAGATTCCGGATCCTCACCTGGTCCTTCAGGGGCCCGCGAAATTCGGGCACGTACCAGGATACCGGTGCGTTGAGGTCGAGGCGTCCCTGATCGACCAGCTGCATGCAGGCGGTGGTCCAACCGACGACCTTGGTCAACGACGCGAGATCATACAGGGTGGCCGTCGTCACCGGCCGCGGATCGGTGGTGGAGTAGTGGCCGACCGCAGCCATGAGGGCCATCCGTCCATGGCGCCCGATGGCGACCGTCGCGCCCGGGAAGGCGCTGTCCACCTGCGTCCTGAGATAGATGGTGACGCTGTCGAGAAGCGCGCTGTCGAACCCGAGGCTCGTGGGGGACGCCGCGGGAATTCCGGTGCTGACCGGCTCCGGCACCGCGGGCGCGCGACACGCCGTTGCGGCCACCAGTGCGACCAATAGGGCGAGCCGGTTCATGGGGACGCCGGCGCCAGCTGGATGCCCCAGCCCACGGGGTAGGGCGGCACCCGAATAGGTAGATGACCTCCGATGGCCGTCTTCCCGAGCAACGCGTCACCGAGCGCGCGCTCGACGGCGCGGGCGTCACTCCAGCCGAGGAGGTAGGAGCGGGCCTTGGGAACCTGGTCGAGGAGGTACGGACTGCCGACCGAGATGAGAATGGTGGGCTTCACGGAGTCGGTCACGGTGATGAGCCTCGCGAGGGAATCCGGGAGCGCGATCGTGCCGCGCCCCGACAGGGGCCGCACGACCGACGTGAAGATGACGGTACCCGCGCGAGCCATCACCGTGCGCGCGGAGTCGTAACTGGCGGGCCCGGACATCGGCCAGAGGCGGAAGTATTCGATGGTGTCGCCGCCGGCCCTGAGCTCGGTGGTCAGCGTTTGTCCGACCGAGCCGTTCAGCTCATCCCCGTACGCGATCAGCGCAATCTTGGAACGCCGGCGCCTCACCGACCACAGTGTCGCCGCGGTGTCCCGTACCAGCGTCAGCGCGCGGGCCGCGATGTCGTTCGCCTCATGCTGAAAAGCCGAGTCCCCCACGATGCTCATGATCGAGTCGAGTGGCACCGTGCGGCGGGAGAAGAGGCCGAGCTTGTACTTGGTCTCGAGCACCGCGTGCAGCGACGAGTCGAGGCGCGCCGGGGTGATGCGTCCGGAGATCACGGCCTGTGTCATCGCCGTCATCGCCGAATCCGGGTCCGCGGGCATGAGGAGGAGGTCCGACCCCGCCAGGAAGGCGCGTACGGTCGCCTCACCCGCACCGTACTTGCTCACGATGGCTCCCATCGTCAACGCGTCGGTGACGACCAGGCCCTTGAACTTGAGCGAGTCGCGCAGCATCCCGGTGAGCACGGCCTTGGAGAGCGTGCCCGGGTCGTCCGAGCCCGTGATGGCGGGCAAGGCGATATGCGCGCTCATCACTACGGCGACGCCCGCCGCGATCCCCGCGCGGAAGGGGATGAGCTCGAGGGAGTCGAGTTGCCGGTACCCGGCGCCGATGTACGGCAGGCCGATGTGCGAATCGATGCCGGTGTTCCCATGCCCGGGGAAATGCTTCAGCGTGGCGAGCATCCCGTTGTCCTGCACGCCGTGCACGAAGGCGGTGACCAGCTTGGAGACTTGGGCCGGATCCTCGCCGAACGACCGCGTATTGATGATCGGGTTGAGCGGATTGTTGTTCAGGTCGGCATCAGGCGCGAAATCCACATGGATGCCCACGGCCCGGCCTTCGAGTGCCGCGGCACGGCCGATGGTATACGCATCCTGCGGGTTGCCGGTGGCGCCCGCGGCCATGATGGCCGGGAAGGAGGTGCCCCCCACGAGGCGCATGCCGGCCCCATATTCGAGGTCCGCGCCGATGAGGAGCGGGAGCTGGGACCGGGCCTGCAGTGCGTTGAGCTTGGCGGCGATGTCGAATGGTGAGCCGACCGAAATGATGATGCCGCCGACGTGGAGGGAATCGACCCACCGGCTGGCGACCAGGAAGGTCGAGTCGTCCCGGGCGGTGTAATTCCCGGGGAGCCACGGGACGATGAGCTGGCCGACCTTGTCGTGGATCGACATGGCCGCGATCAGCGAATCCGTGGGATCCTTCGGGGACGCCGCGGGCACCGGCACCGGTGTCGCCGCAACCGGCGGCCGGCTGGGCTGACAGGCGACGAGCAACATCGGGGCGATCAGGTACTGGAGTCTATGCGCGCGCATCATCTCTCAATTGTCTTGAGTCTCGCCGCGGCCGGCCTTGGGTCGGCCCAGGTGCGGCCGGGCATCGAAGTGGTGCTCACCGATTCCGCCCATCTCATCAACGGGCGCCGTATCGGTCTGCTCTCCAACCAGACCGGCGTGGACCGGCAGGGTGACCGGGACGTCGACGTCCTGCGGGCCCATGGATTCCAGGTCACCGCCCTCTTCGGTCCGGAACATGGCTTTCAGGGCAAGGAAGACAGGCCGGGCCTTCCCGACGCAGTCGACTCGGCCACGGGACTTCCAATCTATAGCCTCTACGGGGGCTCGGCGGCGAAGGCCCGCGCGGCGCTCGCGACCATCGACGTCCTGCTCATCGATTTACAGGATATCGGCGCCCGGTACTACACCTACCCGGCCAGTGCGACGTCATTGATGCGTGATGCGACGAGGCTCGGCAAGGCGGTCGTCGTCCTCGATCGCCCCGATCCCATCGGGGGCGACTTGGTACAGGGGAACGTGCGGGCGAAAATCGGGGACCCCGACTCCGAGTTCGTCGGATTTCTTCCGGTGGCGATGCGGCACGGGATGACGTTGGGGGAATTGCTGAGGATGGCGAACGATCAACTGGGTATCCACGCGCGGCTCACAGTCGTTCCAGCCGCGGGGTGGCACCGGCGCACGCCGTACGATTCCACCGGACTGCCGTGGATCAAGCCGTCCCCGAACATGCCCGACCTCGAGTCCGCCTACCACTATCCCGGGCTCTGCCTGTTCGAGGGCACCAATGTCTCGGTCGGGCGCGGGACGGACTTCGCCTTCCAGGTGATCGGCGCTTCCTGGATCGACCCCGTGAAGTTGCGGCAGGCTCTCGGCGGCGTTCGCGGCGCCGCAGTGGATACCATCACGTTCACACCGGTCCACCCAACGGATGGGAAGGATGACGGCGTGCCGCTGCGCGGGCTGCGGTTTCGCGTGACTGACCGGCGCTCCTATGACCCGACTCGTCTGGCGGTCCGGCTCCTGGTGCTGCTGCACCGGAACGCCCCGTCCCGGTTCGCGTTCCGCGCCTCCCAGTTCGACCGGCTGGCGGGTGCGGAGGTACGGATACGCGTGGAGGCGGGGCAATCGGCGACGACGATTACGCGCCAGTGGGATCAGGGAGTCCGCCGGTTTGAAAAGGAGCGGGCCAAGTACTTGCTTTATTGAGGGTTCTGCTGCGTTCCCCTCCTTCCATCCCCCTCCGGCCTTCATTACCTTCCCCCCGGCCATGATCCTTATTCCCCAGTCGATCCGAGACGGATTCCTGAAAGCCGTCGGACCGATTGCCCGGGGTGCCATCCGGGCAGGCCTCACGCCCAACATCGTCACCACCTTCGGAGCAGCGGTCGTCGTCGGTTCAGCCGTCGCGTACTGGCAGGACTATCCGCGGTGGGGCGGGGCGCTGCTTTTGGCCAGCGGGCTCTTCGACATCCTCGACGGGCAGATGGCCCGGCTCGGGAACCTGTCCACCAAGTTCGGTGCGTTCTACGACTCGACACTGGACCGGGTGGGTGAGTCGGCGGTCTTTCTTGGCATCGCCATCTGGTTCATCCACGGCGGTGTGCCCGCCGACCAGCGGGACCTCGGTGTAGGCCTCGCCATCGTGGCGCTGGCGGCCAGCCTTCTCGTGTCGTATACGCGGGCTCGGGCCGAGGGACTCGGTCTCGAGGCGAAGATCGGGATCGCGCAGCGGGCCGAGCGATTTCTGGTGCTGGGAGCGCCGACGCTGTTTTTCGGGGCCGGGTCCGGCGGCCAGCTGATCTTCTGGATCATGGCGCTCTTGGCGGTGACGACGACGATCACGGTGATTCAGCGGGTGGTGCACGTGGCGCGGATCGCGGATCCGCGGGGCCCGGACTCCACACCGCGCAAACGCGATACGCTCGCGGGGCATCCCGCGGTGCTGCGGAAAGGACAGTGATGGTGGCGGCAGGGGGAAAGCGCGAGATCGCGCCCGCAAAGGGCAAGCTGGGAGTGATGCTGGTGGGCCTCGGGGCCGTCTCGACCACGTTCATCGCGGGGGTCGAGAACATCCGGCAGGGTCACGCCCTGCCGATCGGGTCCCTCACGCAGATGGGGACGATCCGGCTCGGCAAGCGGACCGACAAGCGTGCTCCAAAGATGAAGGATTTTCTGCCGCTCGCGGACCTGAAGGACCTGGTGTTCGCCGCGTGGGACCCGTTCCCCGATGACGCCCACACGGCGGCGGTGAAGGCCGGTGTGCTGGAGCGTGACCACATCGAACCGATCGCGGATTTCCTGAAATCGATCAAGCCGCTGCCGGCCGCCTTCGACCAGAACTACGTCAAGCGGCTCCAGGGCACCAACGTCAAGCGCGGGAAGAGCAAGAAGGACCTGGCCGAGCAGCTGCGCGCCGACATTCGCGAGTTCAAGAAGTCGAGTGGCGTGTCACGCGTCGTGATCGTGTGGGCAGCGTCCACCGAGGTGTTCATTACCCCGGGCCCGGCGCATCAGACCCTGGCGGCGTTCGAGAAGGCGATGGAGCAGAACGACCCGGCCATCGCGCCCTCGATGCTGTACGCGTACGCGGCCCTGATGGAGAACGTCCCCTTCGCGAACGGCGCGCCCAATCTCTGCGTGGACGTCCCGGCGCTCGCCGCGCTCGCGGAAGAGCGGAAGATTCCGATCGGCGGCAAGGACTTCAAGACGGGCCAGACCATGATGAAGACGGTCCTGGCGCCGGCCTTCAAAGCGCGCATGCTGGGTCTTTCGGGGTGGTATTCGACGAACATCCTGGGGAACCGCGACGGCGAAGTGCTCGACGACCCCGAGTCGTTCAAGACGAAGGAAGAATCGAAGCTGGGGGTGCTCGAATACATCCTTCAGCCCGACGCCTATCCCGAGCTCTACGGGAATGTCTTCCACAAAGTCCGCATCAACTACTATCCGCCCCGCGGCGACAACAAAGAGGGCTGGGACAACATCGACATCTTCGGGTGGCTGGGCTACCCGATGCAGATCAAGGTCGATTTCCTGTGCCGGGACTCGATTCTCGCCGCGCCCATCGTGCTCGACCTCGCGCTCTTCTTCGATCTGGCGCAGCGGGCGGGGCTGGGCGGCGTGCAGGAGTGGCTCTCCTTCTACTTCAAGAGTCCGCAGACCGCGCCGGGGCTGTATCCGGAGCACGATCTCTTCATCCAGCAGACGAAGCTGAAGAACACTCTCCGGTGGCTGATGGGTGAGGAGCAGATCACCCACCTGGGAGTCGAATACTACGAGTACGGGGACAAGTGAGCCGCCGTACCCAACCGCTTTCGCACACAGGAGATGACCGTCACATGACGTTCGAGCGCATTCGCCGAATGACGATCACCGCCCTTTTGGCGTTCGGGATGCTGCTGGCGTTCGCGCCGGCCCGCACGCTGATGGCCCAGGGTCCCGCCGCTACGGCGGCCGCACCGGCTCAGCATGAAGCGGGCGGCGAAGCCGCCATGATCCTCCCCAGTCTGAGTCAGGCCAAGTTCCTGGGCGTCGACGGCCACTCGCTCCTCGTCTGGGGGCTGGTGGTCTGCGTGCTGGGTCTCGGGTTCGGACTGATGATCTACACGCAGCTCAAGAACCTCCCGGTGCATCAGTCGATGCGGGAGATTTCCGAGCTCATCTACGAAACCTGCAAGACCTACCTGATCACGCAGGGCAAGTTCCTGATGATCCTCTGGGTGTTCATCGGGGCGATCGCCGCGATCTACTTCGGCGGGCTCGCGACCACCGTGGATGCCAGTGGGGCCGTGGTCCACGGATATCCGATGGGGACGGTCATCATCATTCTCATCTTCAGCCTCATCGGGATCGCCGGGTCGTACGGCGTGGCCTGGTTCGGCATCCGGGTGAACACGTTCGCCAACTCGCGGACGGCGTTCGGGGCCCTGAGCGGGAAGGCGTTCCCCTGCCATGATATTCCGACCAAGGCGGGGATGAGCATCGGCATGCTCCTGGTGTCGGTGGAGCTGATCATGATGCTGATCATCCTCCTCTTCATCCCCGGCAACTACGCGGGTCCCTGCTTCATCGGCTTCGCGATCGGCGAGTCGCTGGGCGCGGCGGCCTTGCGCGTGGCGGGCGGGATCTTCACGAAGATCGCGGACATCGGTTCCGATCTGATGAAGATCGTCTTCAAGATCAAGGAAGATGACGCCCGGAACCCGGGCGTGATCGCGGACTGCACCGGCGATAACGCCGGCGATTCGGTCGGTCCCTCGGCCGACGGCTTCGAGACCTACGGCGTCACGGGCGTCGCGCTCATCACCTTCATTCTGCTGGCGGTACATGATCCGCTGGTGCAGGTCCAGCTCCTCGTCTGGATCTTCGCGATGCGCATCATCATGATCGTGACCTCCGGGCTCTCGTACTTCGTCAACGCCGCGATCACCAAGGCCAAGTACGCCAACGCGGCCAAGATGGACTTCGAGGCGCCGCTCACCATGCTGGTGTGGCTGACGTCGATCATCTCGATCGGCGCGACGTTCATCGTGTCGAAGCTGATGATCCCGGACCTCGGGAATGACCCGACCCTGTGGTGGAAGCTCTCGCTGGTGATCACCTGCGGCACGCTGGCGGGCGCCATCATCCCGGAGCTGGTCAAGGTCTTCACCTCGATGAATTCGAAGCACGTCGCCGAGGTGGTCACCTCCTCCAAGCAGGGTGGGGCGTCCCTCAACATCCTCTCCGGGCTGGTGGCGGGCAACTTCTCGGCCTACTGGCTCGGCTTCGCGATGCTGGCCTTGATGGCGATCGCGTACGGCGTCTCGACGGTCGGGATGTCGGCGCTGATGGTGGCGCCGGCCGTGTTCGCGTTCGGCCTCGTGGCCTTCGGATTCCTGGGCATGGGCCCGGTGACCATCGCCGTCGACTCGTACGGCCCGGTGACCGACAACGCCCAGTCGGTGTTCGAGCTGTCGACCATCGAGCAGATCCCGGGTGTGCAGGCGCAGATCAAGAAGGATTTCGGCTTCGACGTGGACTTCGCGAAAGCGAAGGACAACCTCGAGGAGAACGACGGCGCGGGGAACACCTTCAAGGCGACCGCCAAGCCGGTGCTCATCGGCACCGCGGTCGTGGGCGCCACGACCATGATCTTCTCGATCATCGTGGCCCTCACCCATGGCCTCGATCCGCAGCTGGTGAACAATCTCTCGATCCTTCACCCGCCCTTCCTGCTCGGCCTCATCGCGGGGGGCGCGATGATCTACTGGTTCACGGGCGCGTCCACGCAGGCCGTGACCACCGGCGCCTACCGCGCGGTGGAGTTCATCAAGGCGAACATCAAGCTCGAGGGCGCCACCAAGGCGTCGGTGGAAGACTCGAAGAAGGTGGTCGAGATCTGCACCCAGTACGCGCAGAAGGGCATGTTCATCATCTTCCTGGCGGTCTTCTTCGCCACGCTCGCCTTCGCGTTCATCGAGCCGTACTTCTTCATCGGATACCTGATCTCCATCGCGCTCTTCGGTCTGTACCAGGCCATTTTCATGGCGAATGCCGGCGGCGCGTGGGACAACGCGAAGAAGATCGTCGAGACGGTGCTGAAGCAGAAAGGCACGCCGCTCCACGACGCCACCGTCGTGGGTGACACCGTCGGCGATCCGTTCAAGGACACGTCGTCCGTGGCCATGAACCCCATCATCAAGTTCACGACCCTGTTCGGCCTCCTCGCCGTGGAGCTTGCCGTCTCGCTCTCCGCGGAGCGCGGGACCGGCCTGACGGAAGCGATCGCGGCGGTGTTCTTCCTGCTCTCCGTGGTCTTCGTCTGGCGGTCGTTCTACAGCATGCGCATCGAGTCGCAGTAACCACGCATGACCGGGGTGCAGCTCGCCGTCACCATACTCGGCGGATGCGCCATCGGGTGGGTGCTGTGGTACTTCCTCGGATCACGGGCGGCCCCTGCGGCCGCCCGTGATGCCGATGGGGTGCAAGAGGTCCGCATCCTGGTGAAAGGCGGCTACTCGCCCGACACCATCCTCGTCCAGGCCGGCAAGCCCGTGCGCCTGGTCTTCTACCGCGACGAAACGGCCGACTGCTCCGAGCGCGTCGTCTTCGAGCACTTCGGCATCGATCAGGCCCTTCCCGCATTCCAGAACACGACCATCGAATTCACGCCCGGGGAACCCGGCGAGTTCCCATTCCGTTGCGGGATGAGCATGCTGAAAGGCCGTCTGGTCGTCGAGCCGGCGGATGCCGAACGCCGCGCCGGACCTTCACCGCACCCCGCCCATGGCTAAAGCCCGGATCACCCTGCCCATCGAAGGCATGAGCTGTGCGTCGTGCGCCATCACGGTGCAACAGGCGCTCGCCGCGCAGCCGGGGGTCGCCGCCGCCAGCGTCAACTACGCCACCGGCCGCGCGTCGGTCGACTACGACGACGCAGGGGCCGGCATCGGGCACATGGTGCGGGCCGTGCGGAACGCCGGATACGACTGTGGTCTCGCCAGCGTCACCATCGCGGTCGTGGATCTGCACTATGCGCCGAGTGTCGCGCCGCTCGAAAAGGCGCTGGCACAGGTTCCCGGCGTGGTGAAGGCCGTGGCGAATCAGGCCCTCGAGACCGCGTCGGTCGAATACGTCCCGGGTGTCACCACGGCGCAGGATCTCGAAGGGGCGGTCCGAGCGGCCGGGTTTTCGGTGGCCGAGCCCATTCCCTCCGAGGATCCGGAGGAACGCGAGCGCGTGGCCCGTGCCTTCGAAGTCCGGGCCCTGACCTGGAAATTCGCGCTCGCCGCGGTCGTGGCCGTGATCGCGATGCTCGGCGGCATGATCCTCATGGCGGACCGGCCCCTCGACACCTTCCATCGGTTCGATCTGCTGGGCCGGGTCCTCATGCCCGTCTCCGAGCGGCTGCGCGACCTGGTGCAGGGGAGGTGGCCCCTCGATTCCGACTGGATCCGCCGCGTGCTGGGGCTGCTCACCATTCCCGTCATGGTCTGGTCGGGCGGACAGTTCTACCGGGCCACGTGGAGCGGATTCAGGCACCGGACCGCGGACATGAACACCCTGATCGCGGTGGGGACGGGCGCGGCCTTCCTCTACTCCGCCGTCGCGACCGTGATTCCCGGTGTCTTCCTCCAGGCAGGACTCCCCGCCGACGTCTACTACGAGGCCGTCTCCGCGATCATCGCGCTGATCCTCTTCGGACGCCTGCTGGAGGCACGGGCCAAGGGTCAGACCTCCGCGGCCATCCGCAAACTGGCGGGATTGCGCCCGAAAACGGCCCGCGTCCGCCGCGGAACGGCGGAGTCCGACGTGGCGATCGAGGCGGTCGTCGTCGATGACTTCGTCATCATCCGTCCCGGGGAGCGGGTGCCGGTGGATGGGATCGTGACCGAGGGCGTTTCGTCGGTGGATGAGTCCATGCTGACCGGTGAGCCGCTGCCCGTGACCAAGAAGGTGGGAGACGAAATCGTCGGCGGGACGATGAACACGACCGGGAGCGTCGTCTTCCGGGCCACCCGGGTCGGCAAAGACGCCGCGCTCGGCCAGATCATCCGGATGGTCGAGGAGGCTCAGGGGTCCAAGGCCGCCATCCAGTCGCTGGCCGACCGCGTGGCCGGGGTCTTCGTGCCCGTGGTCATCGCGGTCGCCATCGCCGCCTTCGTCGTCTGGTTCGACATCGGGCCGTCGCCCGCCATTCTCTTCGCGACCGTGGCCTTCGTCACCGTCCTCATCATCGCCTGTCCCTGTGCGCTCGGCCTCGCCACCCCGACCGCCATCCTGGTCGGGACCGGCCGCGCCGCCGAGCTCGGCATTCTGATCCGGGGCGGCCAGGCCATCGAAAACCTGTCGCGCGTGAAAGCGATCCTGCTCGACAAGACCGGAACCATCACGGAAGGCCATCCGGCGGTGACGCACATCCTCACCGCGAAGCGGAGTGACGGGGTGCCCGTCTCACCGGCGGACGTCCTCAAATGGGCGGCGTCGGTCGAGCAGCGCTCGGAGCATCCGCTGGCGATCGCCATTCTGGACGCCGCCAAGGCCAAGGGCGTCACTATGCTCGCGGTCGACAAGTTCGCGGCGATGGAAGGACGGGGAGTCCGGGGTACGGTGGATCGCCGGATCGTCGAAGTGATCTCCCTGCGTCACGCGCGCGAGCGGTCTCTCGACCTGGGCGGGCTGGCGAATGACGCCGACCGGCTGGCCGGGGAGGGACGTTCACCGGTGATCGTCGTCGTGAACAACACGGTCTTCGCGATCATCGCGATCGCGGATCCCATCAAGTCCGGCGCGCGAGACGCGGTGGCCGCGCTCCTCGCGCGCGGCGTCGAAGTAACGATGGTTTCCGGGGACTCGAAGCGCGCGGCCGAGGCGGTGGCGAAGGAAGTCGGCATCGACGATGTCGTGGCGGAGGTGCTGCCGTCACAGAAGGCGGATCTGGTGCGGAAGTTCCAGCGGAAGGGCCGGAAGGTCGCGATGGTCGGGGACGGCATCAACGACGCCCCGGCTCTCGCGCGGGCCGACGTCGGGATCGCGATCGGCACCGGCGCGGACGTGGCGATCGAGGCATCGGATGTGACGCTCATTCGCGGGGACCTGCGGGCGGTGGATACGGCGCTGGCGCTGTCGCGGAGGACGCTGTCGACCATTCGCCGCAATCTGTTCTGGGCCTTCATTTACAATATGGTCGGGATTCCGATCGCGGCCGGAATCCTGTATCCTGTGACCGGTCTCCTGCTGTCCCCCGTGATCGCCAGCGCGGCGATGGCGTGGTCGAGCCTCTCGGTGGTGTTGAGCAGTCTTACCCTGCGCCGGTTCGAGCCGGCGGCCTGAGCGGAGCGGATCGATGCGGTATTTCCACCGGACCCACTTGTCTCCTGATGACGTCTTGGCGGCGGCGCAGTCGTACTTCGGCGGACGCCTGGCGCCCTCCGAGGAGACCAATCGCCGGCGGTCGTTCGCGGGACCGATGGGGAAAGTGTCGGTCGCGGTGAAGGCGGAGGGGGGGCACTACACCTTCATCGACGTGACTACCGATCAGGTCGGTGAAGCGGAGCTCGACAAGGTCGCCAAGCGCTTTCTGTCGCTGGTGCACCAAAAGGCCGATCCTTCCTACCAGTTGCGCGGCGCGTACTAGGCCGTCTCGGGGGCGACCGCGGCGCGATAGCCGGCGCGCCGCACCGCGTCGATCAGCATCTCGTTCGTGACGCCGTCCCCGGCTTCCACGTGGGCGATGCCCCCAGGCAGGTTCACCTCGGCACCGAACACGCCGTCTACGCCGCGCAGGGCCTTCTCGACTTTCGCTTGACAGTGGCCGCAAGTCATGCCGGACACCGAAAGAGTCGTACTCAGCACGTCATCCTCCGCTTGATTTGAGCCTCCACCGTCCCCAACTTTCACGCCCACCATAATTTACGACACGTGCCCGGGTCTACGTCCGCATCCAAAGCGCCCCCAATTCCGGCGGGCTTGAGCCGAGATCAGCTACTCGAGATCTATCGGTTTTTGCGTCTTACCCGGACGCTCGAGGAGCGTCTCACCGCCCTCTACAGGCAAAGCAAAGTCATCGGCGGTTTGTTCCGGTCCCTGGGTCAGGAGGGGGAGTCGGTGGCCTCCGCGTACGCTTTGGAACGGGGCCGGCACCGGGATTTCCTGTCCCCTCTGATTCGGAATCTGGGCTCCCTTCTCGTCATGGGGGGAAAGCCCGTGCAGATCCTGCGGCAGTATATGGCCAAGGATCAGAGCCCCACCCGCGGCCGCGAGCTGAACGTCCACTTCGGGGACCTGGAAATGGGGTTCCTGGGCCAGATCTCCCACCTGGGAGACATGGTGCCGGTCATGGCGGGCATCACGCTCACGTTCAAGATGCGGCGCGAGCCCCGTGTGGGGCTGGTCTATATCGGCGATGGGGCGACGTCGACGGGCGCATTCCACGAGGGACTGAATTTCGCGGCCGTGCAACGCTGTCCCCTGGTGGTCATCGGCGAATACAACGGCTACGCGTACTCGACCACGCCGGAGCGCCAGTTCGCGGTGAAGAATCTGGCGGACAAGGCGAAGGGGTACGGCATCCCGGCGGTGACCGTCGACGGGAACGACGTGCTCGCGGTGTATGAAGCGACCAAGTATGCCGTCGACCGGGCGCGGATGGGGAAGGGTGTGCACTTCGTCGAGGTGAAGACCTTCCGCATGAAGGGGCACGCCGAGCACGACGACCAGCACTATGTCGCGAAGGCCGATCTGGAGCGGTGGGCGAAGAACGATCCGATCGACCGTTACTGGAAACAGCTGCTCACCAACGGGTGGGCCGAGGAACAGGATCTAAAGGACATCGACAACGACGTGCGGGACGAGATCGATCAGGCGACCGACGCGTGCGTCAACGAGCCGTTGCCACCGGCGGAGTCCGCGCTGACCGACGTCTATGCCGACCCGCCGGCCGCGGAACGGCTTTGGTATCGGGGGTTGAATGGCTGAGGTGACGTTCCTCGAAGGTCTGCGTCAGGGACTGCGCGAAGAGATGGAGCGCGACGACCGCGTCTTCATCCTCGGCGAGGACGTGGGGGCCTACGGTGGCGCGTTCAAGGTCACCGAGGGGTTCCAGAAGCAATTCGGCGAATCCCGGGTGATCGACAC
>DATNDQ010000095.1:0-2215 GCA_035553475.1 Gemmatimonadales bacterium | reverse complement strand
TACGACCAGCAGACTTTTCTCGACGCCTTCTCCTCGCGCGATCTCGTGACGTGGGTGCGGCACCCGCACGTGCTCGACACCGCGAACGTGAAGTGGGCGCATCGCGCGGTCTGGGCACCGTCCATCGTGGAGAAGGACGGCTGGTACTACCTCTTCTTCGGCGCCAACGACATTCAGAATGACAGCACCGTGGGCGGGATCGGCGTGGCGCGCTCCCGCTCGCCGGCAGGGCCGTTCACGGACTATCTCGGACATCCACTCATCGGCGCCTTTCACAATGGTGCGCAGCCCATCGACCAGATGGTATTCCGTGATGTGGACGGCAGCTATTACATCGTCTACGGCGGCTGGGGCCATTGCAACATCGCGCATCTCAACGCCGACTTCACCGGCTTCATCCCCTTTGCCGATGGCACGACCTTCCGCGAGATCACGCCCAGGGGCTACGTGGAGGGCGCGTACATGCTGCTGCACAACGGCAAGTACTACTTCATGTGGTCGGAAGGCGGATGGACGGGTCCCGACTACGCGGTGGCCTACGCCGTGGGCCGCTCACCGTTCGGACCGTTTACGCGTGTGGGGAAAATCCTGCAGCAGGATCCCGGCGTGGCCACGGGCGCGGGGCACCACTCGGTGCTGCATGCGCCGGGGTCGCCCCGCTGGTACATCGTCTACCACCGCCGTCCGCTCGGTGAAACGGACCGCAATCACCGGGTGGTGAGCATCGACGCATTGCGGTTCGATTCCACCGGCGCGATTCTGCCCGTGGTGATCACGAAGAAAGGCGTGCCCGCCGATCCGATCGCCGGCCCTCCATGATGGCCTGAGCCGGTACTCAACGCCGGCTCTCGACGATCTTCGCCATGGCAATGACGTTGTCATGATTACCGGCGGGGCCGAGCAGACTGACGCCGAAGCCACCTTTCGCATCCAGGACACTCACGATGTACCCGCCGCCGGTGAAGTCATCGGCCTTGATGCCTACCGCCTTCGATCCCAGGCCCGGAATACTCGTACCTCCACTGTGTTCCCACGCGGCGACGGTGATCTGCATGTGCCGCGCATCCGCCAGCGTCACGATCACCCTGTTGTGCCCCGCACTCCAGGTGCATCGCCCAAGAACTCCCGGGATGGCCGCGCCGGCTGCACCGTCACTGACCTTCAGTCCGGTTGTCTTGAGGATTTCCGCCGGTGTGATCAACGCACAGGCGTCGTCGCCCGGTACTGCCGTGCTCGAAGGAGCGCTGGCGACGCTTCCGGCAAGGGCGAGTGCCAGCGCGAGAGGGTGAAGAAAAGCGAGGTGACGCACGAGAGCCTCCTGTCGGGAAGAGATTGCCAACTGAAGCCGAAGGGTATGGCAGGCCGTGACGCAGCCGTCACCTGGGGGTGATCTGCGGAGTGATGGGCGTGTGGCCACTTCGTCATCCCCGATTCACCGCCGTCGAGCCACAAAGTCCCGCGCCTCCTTCAGTGCCGGCCGTCGCGTGCTGCTGCCGGCAACACTGAGAAGACCTTGATAGAACGTGCGCGCTGAAGCGTCGTCACCGCGGCCTCAAGCTCCGCGGCTTCCCGCATCAGTGCAACGCTGGAGTCTTCTCTCTCTTCCACGTGGGCGCGCCACGCATCCAACTCGAGGCGGAGCACCTCGATGTTCCGGGCAAACAGGTCCTCCCCCGCCTTCCAGTAGTCGGGCGACGTCGGTTCGAGGAAGAACGCCTCGGCTGCCGCCACGAAAAGTCGCTCGCGCTCCGTGGGCGGCTGAAGGGCCCTGGCCCTCTGCGTCTCCTCCCACCCGCGTCTGAGTTCTTCCGGCCGCGGTCGCGTTGGCCAGAGCGGCTGGAACAAGGTCATGGCAATACCCCAGTGCGCCATCGCGCATCCGGGATCGGCCGTTGCGATTCGCTCGAACGCTTCCCGTGCCTGTGGATAGGTCATGTGATGCAGGAGGGCGACCGCTCGATTGAATTCCACCTGGGTCCGTGCCGAGCAGCTGATGGGAAAGTCAACCGTGCCCAGCGCGTGGCCGGCGTGCTGCCGGGCCTGACCTCCTGCTACGCCCACGCCGCCCAGCCCCGGGAGAACCATCAGGCCGATTGCGAAGCACACGACGTGGCGAGGATTCGCGCGATTCACGGGCTGGTCTGGATGTCTGCCCGCGAGTCTTCGGCTTGTCATGTTCGCCTCTGCCGTTCGCTGCGTCGCGGCTCATTGTGGA
>DATNDQ010000094.1:0-26768 GCA_035553475.1 Gemmatimonadales bacterium | reverse complement strand
TCGGCGCGACAGGCTGCGACACGGCGCCGCCACCGGCTCTCACGGAATCCGGCAGGTCCGCGACGTCGATCGTGTCCCCAGCCGTCATGATGATCACCCGTTCGACCGTGTTGCGCAGCTCGCGGATGTTGCCCTTCCAGCGGTACCGCTGCAGCACGTCGAGCGCCGCCGCCGTGATCTTCTTCGGCCGGACGTTGCTGTCGCGGCTGATCGACTCCATGAAGTGCCGGACCAGCAGCGCGATGTCCTCCGGCCGCTCGCGCAGCGGCGGGACGTAGATCGGAATGACCGCGAGCCGGAAATAGAGATCCTCGCGGAAATGTCCCTTCTCGATCTCTTCTTCGAGGTTCTTGTTGGTCGCCGCGATCACGCGGACGTCGACTTTGATCGTCCGCGCCGATCCGATGCGCTCGACCTCGCCTTCCTGCAGCACGCGCAGCACCTTGGCCTGCGTCTTCGGCGACATGTCGCCGACCTCGTCCAGGAAGATCGTGCCGCGGTCGCGGGCGATGCGGCTCCTGCGGAGCAGCTCGGCGACGAGGAGGGGCAGGTCCTCCTCCGCCCGATCGCGCAGCGGGGGGAGCTGGATGGGGTAGACGACGAGGCGGAAGTAGAGATCCTCGCGGAAGCGGCCGGCGCTCACCTCGGCCGCGAGGTCGCGGTGCGTGGCGCAGATGACGCGGGCGTCGACCTGGATCTCGCCGCGGCCGCCGACGCGGACGATCGTGCGCTCCTGGAGCACGCGCAGCAGGGAGGCCTGCATCGCCGGCGCCATCTCCCCGACCTCGTCGAGGAAGAGGGTGCCGCCGGAGGCCTGCTCGAACTTGCCGCGATGGGTGGCGGAGGCGCCCGTGAACGAGCCCTTCTCGTGCCCGAAGAGCTCGCTCTCGAGGAGGTTCTCCGGGATCGCGGCGCAGTTCAGGGCCACGAAGGGTCCCGAGGCCTTCGGACCATTGGCGTGAATCGCCCGCGCCACGACTTCCTTCCCCGTCCCGGATTCTCCCTGGATGAGGACGGTGGCCGTGCTGGGCGCGACCCGCGCGATGAGCTTGTAGACGTCGAGCATGGCGGGGCTCTGCCCCACGAGCGCGTACCGTCCGAGGTCCTCGTTCGCCGTCGATTCGAGAGGGACGGCGATCTCCGACGTACCCCGTCCCACCCTCCGCAGCGACCGCATGAGCTCCTCGCGGCGCACCGGCAGGGCCAGCAGGTCATGCGTGCCCAGCTGCTCCGCACGCAGGGCCAGGCCCATGGAGGGCCGGTGCGCGAACGCGATGAGCCGCGGCGCTCCCGTGCGGCCGCGGAGCGCGTTCGCCCACCAGTGCATATCCTCGTCGGGGTGTTCGCCGAGCACGGTCAGGACGACGTCCCACCGTCCCGCGGCCAGCCGGCGGACCGCCTGCGGCAGGTCGGCGACGAACTCCATCTGCGCCTGCAGCTCGGCCGCCCAGGGGCGGATGGCGTGCATCAGCGCGCCGTCGAGGCCCACCCCCAGGACGCGCATGGCCGAGGGAGACTCGGAGATCCCCGGGAGCGGAGGAGTCTTGGTCACGGTGGGCAAGGGCCTGCTCACGAGTTTCCCAGGTACTTGGCCACGAGGACCAGAGCGTCATCGGTCCCCTTGCCGTGGGTCGCCATGATCCGGGACGCGGCTCGCTGGGGGGCGTCCTCGAGGGACATCCCCTCGACGAACCCGTCGCGGATGCCGTCCGTGGCGAACACCAGGAGGTCGCCGGGATCGAGGGCAAGGCTGACGGGGGTGAGGGGAGGGACTTCCCGCCCCAACACGCCGCCCCGCGTCACGAGGCTGGTGCGCGCCTTCCCCTCATGAGCGTGGGGGCGGAGCAGCCAGGCGTCCACGTTCCCGACGCCCGCCCAGATCACCTGGGACGCGCGGTTGTCGATGGAGGCGACGCTCATCACCACCCCACGGCTCCCCACGAGCGCGTCGTGGCAGCGCCGGAAGAGCGTGGGGAGCGGGTCGCGGACCGCGGCTTCGACGGCGGCGACGGCTCGTCGGGCAACCGCGGCGGCTTCGGCTCCGTGGCCCAGACCGTCCACCACGGCGATGGCCGCACCTTCGGAGAAGGTTTTGACGAGGAAGTGGTCCCCGGATTCGTGCTCTCCGGGGAGTGGCCGCGCGGCGACGCCCCATTCGAGGAGTGGGGCGGCGGCCATCCGTTACGCGCGGACCTCACGCCACTTCTTCATGGTGACGGTAGTCCCGTTGCCGTTGCTCGAGACCACCTCGAACTCGTCCATGAGGCGCTTGGCGCCGGGAAGGCCGAGTCCCAGACCGCCCGAGGTCGAGTACCCGTCCTGCATGGCACGAGGGATATCCCGGATGCCGGGGCCGTGGTCACGGGCAATGATGACGATCCCGGTCCGATCCGCGAAGGAGACGGCGCGAAGCTCGATCTCCCCCCGCTTGGCGTACATCAGAATGTTCCGGGCGATCTCGGAGATCGCCGCGGCGATCACGGTCTGATCCCCGGCGGAGAATCCCGCCTCGGCGGCGATGTTCCGTCCCTGCTGGCGGGTTTGAACGACGTCGACGTCGGCCTGAATGGGGCAGATGACGGCATCAGGCACGGTCGATCCGCTCCCGGGCCTTGGCATCAAGGAATGCCAGGCCCTCCTCGAGGTCGAGCGCGGTCGAGACGCCTTTGAGCGTGAGCCCCAGCTGAACCATCGCGAAGGCGACTTCGGGCTGAATGCCGACGATGACGGTTTCCGCGCCGCGGAGCCGCGCCATGTGCGTGATGTCGCGCAGCGTCCGGACGGCGAAGGAGTCCATGACGTCGAGCGCCGTCACGTCCACGATGACGCCGCGGGCGCGGAATTTTCCCACGCGGGCGACCAGCGCCTCACGCAGCTGTGACAGATCGGCGTCGGTCAGCGCGGACTGGATCGACGCGATCAGATAGGTACCCTGCTTCAGAATAGGGACTTCCACAGGTCCTTTTCTCTCGGCTCAGGTCAGGACGCGGCCGACGTCTCCGACAACGGGAGCACCTTGTACCCGATCAGCCGTTCGGCCTCTTCGATGCCGCCCTGCAGGTCGCCCACCGTGGCCATCTCGGAGAGGTCGACGCCGATCGTGACCAGCGTCTGCGCGATCTCGGGCGACAGGCCGGTGACGATGACGGTGGCACCCAGCAGACGCGCGGCTTCGACGGTCTGGACCAGGTTGTTCGCGACGTTGGCATCCATCGCCGCGACGCCCGTGATGTCGATGACGACGACTTTCGCGCGGTTGGTCCGGATGGCGCGCAGCAGCTGTTCCGTCAGCTGGCGCGCGCGTTGCGGGTCGATGACGCCGATGATCGGCAGAATGAGAAGCCGTTCCCGCACCTGGAGCACCGGCGTGGACAGCTCGCGGATCGCTTCCTGTTGCTGCCGGATGACGCGCTCGCGCTCCTGCACGAAGCCGACGGCCACCGTGTTCGCGATCCGGTTCGCGGCGGGTTCGTACGCGTCGAGAATCCGGTTCAGCTTGGTGAAGTCTTCGTGGTACTTGGCGAAGAGCGAGCGCGCCAGCACGTCGCGGAGGAGGAGCACGATGCCGACGACTTCGTGCGTCTCGACCCCTCGCGGAATGATGCGCTCGGACAGATTGCGCGCGTACGCCTGGAGGGCTTCGAACGTCCCGGTCTCGAGCGCTTCCACGTAGTTGTCGTAGACCGATGTGGCTTCCGCGAAGATTTCTTCCTCGGTCATCGCGGTGAGCAGCTGGGCCCGGGTGATCCGGCGGGCCCATTCCTCACGCAGCTGGGTCCGGTTCTGCCGCAGGTGGGAAACCAGCTCTCGAAGCAGCCCAGCCGTCTCTTCCGCGGTGGGCGGTTGGGTTGAGGGGGTGCGGTCCTTCGGAGTCGACATGTGCGGTCCTCGGGCGCTCGGGTCCGGGCTACGCTACGGGGTGTATTGGGGCAGCATCATGGCAAGAGGAGTGCCCATGCACCGACTCTCAGCCTAGACGACAAATCTTTTATTGCAAATGAGTTAGGAAAACACAATCAACTTACCAGACGCGTTGTGCACGAAAAACGTGCACCCACAACACAATGATGTGCACAATAATAGTGCTTTGCAAGGGCTAGAAGATCTTTACTGCGGCGTAAATGGCGGTGGGAATCGCCACCAGAATACTGATGATCTGGACGGTCGCGAGAGGATCGTGCCGGACAATGGCAGGGACCTCGACCTGGTCCCCTGACTGAAAACCCAGCTCTCCCAGAGTCCGCTGCCCCGCCACCGCCTCGTTGACTTTGTCTCCCTCCCAGCGAACAGTGCCCTCCCGTTCGAGTTTCATCTTGTGCACGTTGGCATCCTTGGTCGGCCCGCCCGCGTGCATCAGTAGATCCGAAAACAGCAGATCGTCCGTCACCGAGTAATAGCCCGGTCGCGCAACCTCTCCCACCACGCCCACGCGAATCAACAACTCGGCGTGCACCACCGGATCGCGGATGTACTTGCTCAGCAGGCCGGTGAAGTAGGTGGTCAGACTGTCGCGTGCCACGCCGGCGAGCGGGACCGGCCCGATGGCCGGCAGCACGACCGATGGTCCGGCCGCCACTTCGAACGTGTCCGAGAGTTGCGCGGCGCCATCGACCCGCAGGAGCACGCGGTCCCCCACCCGCACCAGTCGCGGTGGCCCCTGCGCGGCAACGGGCGTCGCCAGCAACGCGGCGACGATCAAGATCCAGCAGCTTTCCATGCTCTTCACGGTTGATCTCCACTCTCGGTGACTTGGTGTCTTCGCGACCTAGCGACTTGGCCTCTTGTCTCTCTCTCAACAAGACCGGGACCGCGGTATCGCCTGTGTAACACGCTGCGGGCACGCTCCAGATGCCGCGATGCGCGTGTTGATGAACAGCCACAGTCCAAGCGGGGATGTTCAGCCGCCCCACGGCCTCAAGTTTGCCACAGATACCCACCAACATGACGACCCTCACTTCCGCACCCGCGACCTCAGCGCTCATCCTCGTCGCTGCCGCTGCCGGCCATCCCGCGCGCCGCTTGGGCCGCGTCCTTGCCGAGCGCGGGCAGCGCGTCGTGTGGGCCTCCGAGGCCGACCAAGCCCGCGAGCTGGCGACGGCACTTCAGCCCGACTGTATCCTGCTGGACCCTTCACTGGCTGGAGGCCGGGGGACGAGCGTGGCCTGGTCGCTGCTGAGCGAAGCGCGGATCGAGGTGTCCACCCCGATCCTGCTCGTCATGGACGGGCCGCCGACGCCCGGCGATCGCCTCGAAGCCATCAGAAGCGGCGCCCGCGCGTGTCTGGACGGCGGGATGGACGACGACGAGATGCACGACAGCGTGCGGGCCTACGTCGACCTCAAGCATGAGTCGGACGGCCTCCTGGCCGATCGGTTGATGGATCCCCGGAGCGGCCTGTACAACCTCCGGGGCCTGGCCCGCCGCATCAACGAGCTCGCCGCGCATGCCGTGCGGCATCACTTTCCGCTCGCCTGCGTCGCCCTCACCGTCGACCTCGAGCCCGCGGCCCCGGAAGCCTCGTCCCGCCTCGCGGTCACGCGCTGCGCCCCGGCCCTCCAGGAGATCGGCAGGCGCTCGGACGCCATCGGCCGCATCGGGCCCCGGGAGTTCGTCGTGGTGGCGCCGGATACGGATCACGTCGGCGCGTTGCGCCTGGCCCACCGGCTGTCGGAAGCATTGAAAACGGCCGCGAGTGGCGCGGGACTGGCTCCGAACGCCGTACGAATCAGCGGCGGGTATGACGCGGTCGATGATCTGGCCTACGCACCGACTGACGCCCCCGCCCTCCTCACCCGCGCCATGTCCGCGGTCCGAGCCGGGAGCCCGGAACCTGGCGCTCCCTGGCTCAATCGAAGCCAATCCTAGACGTCAAGCCTAGACGTCAAGCCTAGACGTCAAGCCTAGACGTCTAGACGTCTAGGTTAGACCAGCTGCACCCGGTCTGCGTCTTCGGGCTCCGGCTCCACTTCATATTCCAGGGCATACGGGTAGTACTTGTACGTCGCGCCCTGCGGGACATCGTTGATCACCGCGCCAAGCAGGCGAATGGGCAGGCGACGGAGGATCTCGAGACTGGTCTGCGCCACCGACCGCGCGCTTCGCCCTGAGCGCACCACGAGCAGCAGGCTCCCCGTAACGCCCCCGATCACCGCGGAATCCACCCCGGCGCCGAGTGGCGGGGAGTCACAGATCACCACGTCATAGCGTGCCTTGAGGTCGTCGATCAGGTGCTTCATGGCCGAAGACTCGAGCAGCTCGGGTGAATCGTTCCCGCGATTGCCGCGCGCGACGAACGTCAGACTCGGGAAGGACGTCGCCTGCATGATCCGGTCGTACGTCGCCTTGCCACGCAGGTAGTCCGCCAACCCCGGCCCCTTCTCGGCCGCGATCTGCCGGAAGAGCGTCCCGCGGCGCAAATCCCCGTCGATCAGGACTGTCCTCAGTCCCGATGCGGCACACGCCAGCGCCAGATTCGACGAAATGAATGACTTGCCGTCGCCGGGGCCCGGGCTGGTGACGGTCAGTGCCATCGCGCCGACCCGATCGAAGGCGGAAAGGAGCGTGACCCGCAGGCCGCGGAGTGCTTCGATGGTCTCGATCGACTCGGGGCCACGGATTTTGCGCGTATGGCTGCGGTTGAGGTGAGGCACGGTCCCCAGGATCGAAAGCCCCAGGTCACCCGACACCTCTTCCGCGCGACGCATCCGTCCATCCGTCCGGTCGAGGATGACCGCCCCGATGAGCCCCAAGCCGCAACCACCGACCAGGCCCAGCAGGAAGAGCCCGGGCGCGGTGTTCTTGAGGGGATGCTCCGGTGCCACCGCGAAGTCGAGCACCCGCACGTCCGCCACCGCGGCGTTCTCCGTCAGGTGCGCTTCCTGATAGCGCTGCTCGAGGCTCGTGTAGAGATCGTCCGCGATACCGACCGCACGCTGGAGCCGGGCCGCTGCGATGAGACGGGGCGGTACCTGCTTCAACACCGATGCCTGCTGGCCCAGTTGGCCGCCGAGGGCCGCGATGCGTGCGTCGTCGTCGCGGATGACGCCACGAATCAGGTCCGGCAGGGTGTGGCGCTCGAGTTGGGCAACTTCCCCGGCGAGCCGCTTCTTGGGCGGATATTCGTCGGTGAACTGGTACGCCATCGACCGCAGCGCCGCCTGCTTCGCGGAGAGCGTGTCCAGCACCTGTCCGACCCCGGGTGCCTTCATCGCGGAAGGAATGGCCTGAAGCATCTGCGCGTCGGGGGTCGAGTCGGAGCGGCCGGCACCGGAGGCCAGGTATTGGGCCAAGGCGCCGGTATCCTGGACCAGCAGCTCGCGGTCGACCTGCATCCCGAAGAATCCGATCGAGGCGGGATCTCCCACATTGGCGTCGTCGCGGCGGCCGGCGCTCGTCCCGCCGCCAGGCAACGTCGTCGTCCGGATTTGAAAGTCCTGCAAAGCCAATTCGGCCTTGTTCAGGTTGCCTTGCGCCTCCGCCAACTGCTCCTCGGTGATCTTCCGAACCTCGGTCAGCCGCTGACGCTTGAGGGTATCCGCCACGCCGACGAACCGTTGCGTGATCGCATTGAGCGTGGCGGCGAGGGCCCGGGGATGGGTTCCTTTGAGTCCGACCTTGATGAAGGACCCCGCCTCGTCCTGCATCACCTCGAGTTTCGCCCCCAGACGTTCGGCCGCTTCCCGCGGCGTGGAAATGGTGAACGAGATGCTGTGACCGGCGGGGAGGGAGGAGGCGACTGGAGTCCAGGAAAAACCGTCGCGTGCGCCCACCGGGCCACCCAGCTCCCCGCGCTCAAGCGGTGCGCCCTCAGCCGTGACCAGCGTATAGGAGTGCCCGTCTCCGTTCACATCGAGGCGGTACGCCCCAGGGCGCAGGTCCTGCGTGACGTCGAAGTTCGCGAACGCCGGCGCATCACGCGGGTCCTTGAGCGTCAGGTAGAGCCGCTGCGAGCGGACCGCGTTCTCGAGTACGGCGAAGCTGGTCAGCAGGTCAGACCAGGCGTTTTCTCCGAGCAGCCGGTCCCCCCGACCTGCCCATGCCGGACCCGGATTTCGCGGGTCCCCCTGGTCGATCCAGATCGTCGCCTGCGCCTGATAGATGGGGTGGACCAGCTGACCGCCGGCGATGCCCACCAGGGCGCCCACCACCGTGGCCACGCCGATCAACCACCGATAGCGCCATACCGCGGAGAAGGTCCGCCGCCAGTCAGGACCGGTCGGTTGCCCCCCACCCTGCCAATTGATGGCGACCGGGATAGCCACTACCCCTGGGGGCAGCGCACCGGGCGCGTTGGACGGCATCGGAACCAAGCCTCCGGAGAGACCACTGCGATTGTCGTTCACGACTTTTCCTCAGTCGAGTCGCCTCCCCAGACCGCAAGAGCGGTACCGCCCGGCAAGAATCCCCGGGAATGGCAGGATATCGCATTGTTTCCGAGGCGCAGCGCGCGCATGCGAGGCTGCGGCTGGTCGCAATTCGGTGCATGCGGACGACGGACGTCGCTCCAGAGTGGTGCGCGCCTCCGGTGACGGCGGGTTGAGTCGAACCGCAGATATCGCAGTGTCCATGTGGCATAAGTCCCTACTGGGGGGGTCCTCCACGCTCCTGGCCCGAAGTGTGCGATATGGAGTGGTACCCTGAAGAGGAAAAGTCTGACCCATGGCAACCATCGTCTCTCCTGAAGCGCCCACTGCGGCGACCGAACCTCGCGTCGCTCCCGGAACCGTCTCCGCGCTGCTCGCGCTCGACCCGGAAGCGAAGTCCGACATCCGCGTCCTGGTGGTCGAAGACGACCCGACGCTCCGGGAGACCTGCGCCTCGATCCTCCGCCTGGACGGCTACGGCGTCACACTCGCCGGCCGCGGGGATGAAGCGCGCGACCTCCTGCGGCGGGAGCCCGTCGACATCCTGCTCACCGATCTCTTCCTGGCCCAGGTGCCGGGCACCGTGCTCATACGCACCGCGCTCGAATCCAATCCGGAACTGATCGGGATCGTGATGACCGGCAACCCCTCGGTGGAGTCGAGCCTCGAGGCTCTTCGCGAGGGCGCCTGGGACTATCTGCCCAAGCCCTTCACCGCCACGCAGCTGCAGGTCCTGATCGGCCGCGCGGCGCACACGGTGCTGGTGGGCCGCGAGACCAAGAAGCATGCCCATCTCTTCGACTCGCCCTTCGAGCATCACGACCAGGTGGTCCTGCTGGGTCAGTCGCCGGCGTTCCAGTCCGTGATCGAGCTGGCCAAGCGGGTGGCGCCCACGGACGCGTCGGTGTTCATCACCGGCGAGAGCGGCGTGGGGAAAGAGCTGATCGCCCAGTTCATCCACCGGCACAGCCGCCGGTCCAGCCGGTCGTTCGTCGCATTGAACTGCGCGGCCCTGCCCGAGGCTTTGCTCGAGTCCGAGATGTTCGGACACGTGAAGGGTGCGTTCACGGGTGCGGTGCGGGACAAGGCGGGTCTGCTCGAAACCGCGAATGGCGGCACCCTGTTCCTGGATGAGCTCCTCGACATGCCGAAGCCGATCCAGGCCAAGCTGCTGCGGGTGCTGCAGGATGGCATCCTGCGGCGCGTGGGGAGCGAAGGGACGGACGCCGTGGTCAACGTCCGCTTCGTCTGCGCCACCAACAAGGACCCGGACACCGCGGCCCGCGCGGGGGACCTCCGTGAAGACCTGTACTACCGCCTGCGGGTGGTGCCCATCCGGGTCCCACCGCTGCGCGAGCGTACCGAAGACATCCCGCCCCTCGCCAATCACTTCCTCGCGAGCTACTGGACGCGCTATCGCCGGAAAGGCACGCCCGTCCCGGCGTGGAGCGAGGCGGGCATGCTGGCCCTCTGTTCGCATCAGTGGCGCGGCAACGTCCGCGAGCTGCAGAACGTGATCGAACACGTGGCCGTACTGGTCAGTCCGGGTGCCGACATCGGACCGGACGACATTCCGTTCGAAAACAATGCCACGCCCGTGCACGCCAGCATCTCGCCGGCCACCCTTTCAGCCCTTGCCGAGGATACCTACCACTCGGCGCGGAACCGGGTGATTTCGCAGTTCGAGATCCATTATCTCAGTTGGCTGATCGACCGCGCCGACGGCAATCTGGCCAAGGCGGCGCGGATGGCGGGGGTGGAACGCACCACGCTCTACCGGATGATGGAGCGGCACGGCTTGCACCGGACGCCGAACAAGTCCCTGGTGGCTTCACGGGTACCCGATTCAGCGAAAATGAGCGATAGCGGTCGGCAAGTGACCGCGGACGCGGGATGACAGAGACGACCGAACTGCCGGTCCTCGAGCCCCAAGCTGAGCCAGACGACGCCGATCGCGCCCTCCGGGGCGGGCGAGCACTGGAGCTGGTGGTCGAGTTGGCGCATGACCTCCGCTCCCCCGTCGCGGCCATTCTGGCGCTCACCGAGCTCATCGAAGGTGGCTTCGACGCCAACCCCCTGAGTGCCGGACAGAAACGCCAGCTCGGATTGATCCGCAGCGCCGCACTGTCCCTCACGAGCACCGCGTCAGACGTCATGGCCTTGGCGCGGCGGGGGGGCGGGTTGGTGGATCGGCAGCCGGTGAATTTCTCGATCGACGCCGTGCTGCGTGAAGTGCAGGCCATGTTGTCGCCGATCGCGGAGCAGCGTGGCCTCGACTTGATCATCAGGACCTCGGGGCGTACGGAGCGCGTCGGGCACCCCCGGGCCGTGGGGCGCCTGGTGCTGAACCTGGCGACCAATGCCTTGCGGTACACGAATGAAGGCCGCGTGGAAGTCTCGGTGAAGCCGGGCCAGGGGCATCGCGTCGAGTTTTCCGTCCTCGATACCGGTCCAGGCCTGCCTCCGGAGGGCAGCACCGGCCCGATGGGTCCGGACCGTGCCTTCTCGACCTCGGGATTGGGATTGATGATTTGTCGGCGAGTGCTGAAGGAGTTGGACTCAGAGCTCAAGAGCGAATCGAAGAGGGGCGTCGGAACGAGATTCTGGTTTGAGCTGGACCTGCCGGAGGTGGGAAGTCGGTTAGGCGGTTAGGCGGTTAGTCGGTTAGTGAGAGGTGGGGACCTCGCATTTGGAGCACTAACCGTCTAACCGCCTAACAACTACGCCAGTACGCCACACCGATCCGTCGCATACTCCTCCGGTCGTTCATCCCGCATCAACGCATCCGCGAAGAACTTCGTCGCCCAATTGAGCACTTCGAAGCGCCCGTACCAGCCGGTCATCGGGCAGGAGCCTTTGATGCCACCGCGGATTCCCGGATCGCTGGCGTTGCGGCTCTGAGTCGCCTTGAGTGCCTGAATCACGTGAGGCACCCGCCTGGACCAGGTCTTCTCGCCCGTGATCGCCTCGAGGCGGAGCCAGATATTCGTCATCTGCGCCTCTCCCGTGAGGCAGCGCCATTTCGCGGCCGCACCCCACGTCGCGGTGAAACGCCCCGGTAATGTGCCGCGCGCGTCCACACATTCCGCGATCCGCCCCGCCGCCGCCGCGGCCGCCGTCATCAGGTACGAATCGTCCAGCACCCGGCCTCCCTCCAACAGGCCGCGGATCGCATAAGCCACGGTATGCAGGAGCGGTTCGACCGGATCGGTGAGACAGCAGGCCGGGAACCACCCGTTCTCGTGCTGCTGGCGCGCCACCTGGCAGAGCGCGCGCCTGGCCGCCTCCGAGTAGCGGGGCTCTGCGAACACGGCCCCGGCTTCCGCCAGGGCCCACGCGGTGCGCGCGTTGTAGTTGGTGGCACGCCGGTCGGCGAACATGGAGTTCCCGCGCCGCCAGACCCCGTCCTCATCGAGGGACGAGACGAGGTAGTCGGCAGCCCGCCGTGCGGCGGCCGCGAATTCCTCTCCCCGCGTTTCGTGATACGCGGCCAGCCAACCGAAGATGACCTGTCCGGTGTTGAAGATGGCCGGCGTGGGCGGCTCCCCGATGACTCCCCCCTGCACCGCGCCGTTCGGCAGCTGCACCTCGATCTCCCAGTGCGCGGCCTGTATGGCTCGGACCGCGAGCCCCGACCAGCCAAGGTGCCGGGCCGCCAGGAACAGCGTGGGGATGATGTATCCGGTGGTCTCCGGGTAGGCCGGTTGCCAACCCCGAGTGCCGAACTGCTCGTGCCGGATCAGGGAGTAGCCTCGGGCGAATCCCGGCGTGCCGGTCGCATCCTGGGCCCGGCACAGCCACTGGAGCGCCGCGTGCAGGTGGGGCCCGTGGTCCTCGGAAACCTCAAAGCCTCCGAGCCGCTCGTGCCAAAGCTCACCGAGCACCGTACGCGTCTTCGGGCCGGTGGGCGTCAGGTTCACGTCGCCTCTTTGGTGCCAATGAGAAACTGGTCGCGAATCCACCGGGTCAGCCGGTGCCCCGCCTCATGCTCCGCGCTGAATACCCAGCGGGCACCCGAGCAGGAACGGACCTGAGACCCGAAGCCGCTTTTGAACCGGTGGAGTCCATGACTGGGGTCTTTCGGATCGCGAGCGGACGCCGGCGCGCCCCCAAGGCAGTAGTGGGTGAAACCGGCGGCCTGAAACGCGAGGGCGATCTGGAAGTGCAACCACACCGACGCGTCCCGCGCGTAGCCCTCGAGGGTCGAGCCGCCCGACACGTAGTACGCCCGCTTGCCGGCCCAACCGACGAGAGCGGCCGAGAGGGGAACGTCCCCCAGCATGGCGGCGTACGTCGTGAGGCCCCACACGGGGTCTTCCCGGAACGCCTCGACGGCGGGGAGGACCACTTCGTCGTACGTCACGCCGCGGTAGGTCGCCGCGCGGTGCCGGGCGGAGCTCGTGACCTGAATGACGACGTCACGCGCCTCGCGCCCCGACAAAGTGCGGAGGGTCCAGGGCGCGCCTTCGGAGAGGTGGCGGCGGTGGTGCCGATTGAGCCGCCTTTCCAGCTCCTCGGGAGTCCCGGAGAGCTGGATATCGTACTCGGTTCGCCGCGGAAGGGCCTTCCCCGACGCGTCGACGGGGACCTCACCGGCCGCTTCCAGGGATCCAACGGTCAGTTCGGTCCACCCTTCATCCTCGGCGCATTCCCGCAGCACCTCGGTCGCGAAGGCGGCGGTCACCGCCGAGCCGGCGGCGATCGCCGGCGGCGCGGGCAAGTACGCATGCCGAGGCCTCGAGAGGACGCGGCAGCGCCGATGCACCCCGGCGACGATGCCGACGACGTCGTCACCATCCACGAGCTCCCCGAAAAATGATTCACCTTTCTCCCCCGAGGCCGCGAGTCCGGCCGGGGAGTGGAAAAACCCCGCCGCGCACCGGTCGATGAGACGGGACCAGTCCGCCGGGCAAGCCGAGTGGAGGCGCCATTGCACGCGCGTCTCAATCATGGCGGTCGTCATTACTGGTCCACTGATCTCAAGACCCGGGCCGCGGCCCCGTGTCCATCAACCGGAGTGCCGACGCATCGCACGCTCACCGGGCGCGTCGCGTCACCAAAGCATCTGGCTGGTCCTGCTCTTGCCCTGAGGGTGGCCTGATGCCACCCACCCCACATCTCGACCGCTCGCTGATTCGCGGAATCGCCTGGACCAGCGTCATTCGTTGGGTCACCCAGCTCGTGAGCTGGGTCATCACCCTCTTCGTCGCGCACCTGCTCGCCCCGTCCGACTATGGGCTCGTGGCCATGGCGCTCATCTACTTCGGATTCGCGCAATTGATCTGCGATGCCGGACTGACGGGAGCGATCGTCCAGACCCGTGGGCTGCAGGAGCCCCAGCTCGCGGCGATCGGGATGGTGGCCGGGATCGTGGGCGTCGTCCTGTGCGCACTCACCCTCCTCACGGCCCCATACGTCGCGGCCTACTTTCGCGAGGGGAGAGTCAGCGGGATTCTGATGGTGCTGTCTCTGACGTTCCCCGTCCGCGCCCTGCAGATCCTCCCGCGTGGGCTGATGGCGCACGATCTGCAGTTCCGCGCGCTGGCCTTCATCGACGGCATCGAGTCGATGGTGGTGATGACCACCACGCTGGTGATGGCGCTGGCCGGAGCAGGCTATTGGTCGCTGGTGGGCGGGCCCATCCTCGGAACACTCGTCAGTACCGGGTGCTGCTTCCGGTGGAGGCCGCATCGGATCGCCTGGCCTCGCGACTTCGAGTCCCTCCGCCCGGCGCTGCGCATCGGGTGGCACCTCCTGGTCTCCAACATCGCCTGGTACGCCTACTCCAACGCCGACTTCACCGTCATCGGCCGGGTCCTCGGCACCGCGGCGCTCGGAGCGTACACGCTCGCCTGGACCATCGCGTCAGTTCCCGTGGACCGCATCAGCTCGCTGGTCGGCCGGGTGACACCGGCTTTTTTTGCGGCCGTGCAGGCCGACCCCTCGAGTCTCCGCCGGTATCTGGCGCTCCTCACGGAGGGGCTCGCGTTCGTCACGCTGCCCCTCTGTCTCGGGCTGTTCCTGACGGCCCACGATTTCGTGACCGCCTTCCTGGGGGACCCGTGGAGCGGGGTCACCCTTCCGCTCCAGCTGCTGGCGCTGTACGCCGCGTTGCGGTCGGTGCAGCTGCTCGCGCCCCAGGTGCTCATTTCGACCGGCCGGAGTGGCCGGAACATGATGTTCAGCGTGCTCGCCCTGATCGTCCTGCCTCCGGTGTTCTACTTCGGCACCAGGTGGGGCACCGCGGGTGTGGCGATGGGGTGGGTGACGGTCTATCCGATTCTGGTGGTGCTGTCGTTCCTGCGGTACGCCCTGCGGGCCATCGAGATGCGGTGGAGCACCTACGTCGCGGCGTTGATTCCCGCGATCACCGCGTCCGCGGCGATGGCGCTCGCGGTCTGGGTCTCGCGCGCCGTCATTCCCACCGGCTGGGGCGTGCGCCCGCGCTTCGCCATCGAAGTTGCCGCTGGGGTGATCGGGTACTGTGGCATGGCCTGGGTAGCCCATCGCGGACGGATCGCGGCCCTCTCCACACTGCTCAGGAGCCGCGGCTCAGCTCGAGAGCGCGAGCCGGCGGAAGGATTCCAGAGCGAAGGGCATGGGATCGGTCCAGCGAAAGACATCCTCGTGGTCCCCCCGGCGATGCCGTAGGAAGTCCCCCACCACCTCGCGCCGGGTCCGGCGGTCCGTGGTGAGGTGCAGCACCTCCGGCGATTTCGTGAGCCGCAGGTACAGGTGGTCGACATCCCCCCAGAACCAGCGCCCTCGGATGCCTCGCTCGTACCGAGTGACCGGCGAGAACCGGCGGCCGAACGCGGAGGCCAGGAGCAACGACGGGAAATCCACCCCGGCGTCGATGGCCAGCTGGAGCGACCCCCAGAACCGGCCGTTGACCTCCATGAAGACGGGCTCACCGGTCGCGTCGTCCTGCTTGCACTCGACCATCGCGACCCCGCGCCAGTCGAGCTTGTCGAGCAGGCGCTTGGCGGCGGCACCGAGAATCGGATCGACGGCGACACTCTCCCGGTAGACGCTCACGCCACCGGCGGGAGGCTTCTCCCGGATCCGCCGGTGCGCGAATTCGGCGAGGTACTCGCCGTTCCAGCGGAGCAGGAAAATCCCCTCCCCCGCTCCCTGCACGCGCCGTTGGGCGAGCACCGGGAACGCGGCGTGCGGGATCTTCGCGAGTGCGGGTCCGAGATCTTCGGGCCGCTCGACGAACGCCACGGTGGTCTTGGTCCGGCTCCCCCACACCGAGAGCTGTTCCGACGACACCACGGACTTCCGCGGCTTCAATACGACGGGGAACCAGTCGGAGGGGATCTCGCGTGCGTCGCGGTTCTTGAGGACGATCGTCGGAGGCACGGCGAGACCGGCCGCGCGCGCCTGCTCGAGCATCGCGCCCTTGTCGCACACGGTGCGGTAGGCGAGGAGCGATGGCGTCGGGAGACAGATGTCCCCGGGGAGCGCGTCGGTGTTCTCGAGGATGGCCTCCATGGACTCGTCGGAGACCGGGAGCAGGACTTCCGCATCGAGCCGCCGGGCGAGCGCCCCGATGGCCCAGGCGTAGTCGATGGGGCGTTCCAGCGAGTTCCACCGGATCTTGTGGTTGGTGACCCCCCGGGAAACACCGGTGAGGCTCACGTGATGCGCGGAGGTCACATGCACGTCATACCCCGCGCCGACCAGCGAGCGCGCCACCGCCAGGGACACCCGATCGTCTCCGTCGGTGAGCAGCACTCGCGCCCCGCGGCGCCGCGTGATGATGACCGGCGACGCGCCCCAGGGGCGTACTCGGGCAGCGAGCGAAGCGTCGACGCGTCGACGCGCGGCCTCCGTGCGTACCGTGTTCATTGGCTTCTCCCTTGCGTTACGGGCGCAGTATGACGACTCCTCAACGCAAGTCCTTTGCCAGTCCGGCCCTCCGCGTCGCCATCGTCGGCGCCGGCCGGATGGCCCGCGCGCACGTCGCCGCGATCAGTCAGATCCCCGGATCCAGAATCGCCGGCGTGTACGACACCAATCACGCTGCCGCGGTCGCCCTCGGCGCTGTGGCCTCCGCACCCGCATTCGTGAACCTCGACGACCTCTTCACCGAGGTTCGCCCACAGATCGTGCACATCTGCACACCGGCCGCGACCCATTTTGCGCCCGCTGCGGCGGCGCTACGCGCGGACGCGCACATCTACGTGGAGAAGCCCTTCGTCGAGACCAATGCGCAGGCGCGCACCCTCCTCGGGCTCGCACGGCAGCGGGATCGCGAGATCTGCGTGGGTCACCAGGTGGCGCGCGATCCCGCATTCACGGCGTTACTGAGTCGCGGCGGCGAGCTGGCGCCGCTCGTGCGCGTGGATTCCGATTTCACCTTCCGCCCCGTCGGGATACGTAACGGCCAGGCTGGACCGGCGACGCTTGCCGCGCACCTCCTCGACATCGTGCCACATCCACTCGCGACCCTGCTCGTCGCCCTCGAGACACTCGTGCCCGATGCCGGACCCGCGGTGCTCGAGGCGGTCTGCCCCGGAGCCGCCGATCTCCACGCGGTGATCCGGGTCGGATCGGTTCGGGGACGTCTGTCGGTGAGCCTCCGCGCCCGGCCCATCGTCTCGACCCTGACCCTCGCAGGGGGCGGCGGGACGCTGACCGCCGACTTCATCCGCGGCACCGTGGTCGGCGCGGGGAACTCGGGCACGGAACCCCTCGAGAAGCTCGGCAACCCCGTCCTCGAAGCCTGGCAGCTCGGCACCCGGTCGCTGACGGGGGTGCTCAAACGGATCACCGGAGGCGTGGACTATCCCGGGCTTTCAGAGTTGATCGGCGAATTCCATGAGGCCGTGGCCCTTCGAAACCCTCCCCCCTTCCCGCCCGAGCACCTGCAGAACGTGACCGACCTGTACGAGGAGCTGGCCGAAGCGGTGCGGGGATCGCTCAAGGAGACGGCGCCGCGGAGACACACGGAGGCGCCCAGCGTGCCTCCCAAGCCCGTCGCGGTGGTGACGGGGGCGCGGGGGTTTCTGGGCCATGAGATCACCCGGAGCCTGGTCAAGCGCGGGTACCACGTGCGGGGCGTCAGCCGGGGGCCCGATGTCGACCACCCGTACGTGCATGAATGGGTACGGGCCGATCTGGGCCGGGCCCTCGCGCCCGACGTGCTCGCCGGGGCCGAGGTGGTGGTGCATGCGGCGGCGGAGACGTCGGGTGGATTTGAGGACCACCAGCGCAACAGCATCGACGCCACCCGGAACCTGCTTGCCGCCATGAAGGAGTCGGGAGTGCGCCGACTGGTCTATGTCTCGAGTATTTCCGTGGTGCGGCCGCCGCGGTTTCAGGAACGACAGGATGAGCGCACGCCCCTCCCCGGCGATGCGCGCTCGTTGGGTGCGTACACGTGGGGGAAGACCGAGGCCGAGCGTCTGGTGAGTCAGGCCGCGGCGGCACGGGAGGTGGAGGCGAAGATCATCCGGCCCGGGGCCTTGGTGGAATGGCGGAGCGGCGAGCTCCCCGGGCTCTTGGGGCGACGTTTGTTCGGCCGGTGGCACCTGGGACTCGGCCGGCCGGGGCTGCCCTTGCCGGTCTGCGACGTTCGCGGCGCGGGGACGGCGATCGCCTGGAGCGCCGAACATTTTGACGAAGCGCCGGACGTCGTCAATCTGTTCGAGGAAAAGGTGGCTACGCGCCGGGCGATTCTCGAGAAGTTTCGATCGGCAGGATGGCGCGGCCGGATGGTCTGGATGCCGATCCCGCTCTTTGCGGGGTTGTTCTCGTTCGCGCGAATGCTCATCGGAGCGCTCAAGGGCCGCCGGGCAGGACGGCTGGACAGCTGGTCGATTCTCCGGCCGCGGCGGTTCAAGGGCACGATGGCGACGTGGGTACTCGATCGGGCGGCTTCGCCGCCGCGACCCACCGCAGGCGTGGCGCAGCCCCGATGACGTCAGCGGCACCGGTCTTCCCCGTCTTCCGCCCGCAGGCGCTGGGCGTGGGCGCGGGAAACCGGCAGGTGGTATACACGCCGGTCATTCCCGCGCCCCCCTGGAGCCTCGCGCTCGCGAGCGCGGCGCTCTACATCATGACGGCTGTGGGTCGAGTCCAGGATGTCTTCCCCGTACTCGCCCCACTCCACTTGGCGCTCCTCGCGTCGGGGCTCGCGATCGTGTGTGTCGCGCTCGATCCAGGAGCGCTCTCCCGGATCAACGCCGGATTGGGAGTCGTCACGTCGTGGTGCGTGCTGGGCATCCTGATTTGGGCGGTCCTCGGCGTTCCCACGTCCCTCTGGCGTGGGGGTTCGGTGGACATTCTCCGCACGATCCTCGTGAAGGTCGTACTGATGTACTTCGTCATCCTGGGAGCGGTACGACATCCCCGGGACGTCCAGCGGCTGGCGGCGGCTTACGTCGGCTCCGTGATGCTCTACGCGGTGATGGTCATCGTCCGCTTCCGCGGGGATCCCGACGCCATCCGGATTCATGGATTGTACAACTATGACTCCAATGACTTCGCGACGCTGGTCGCGAGCACCGTGCCCATCGCCCTGCACCTGGTGGTCAAGAAGGCGTGGCGGATTCCTCGAGTCGTCGGAATCGGCGGGTTGCTCGCGCTGCTGCTGGCGTTCATCTGGGCGAACTCGCGGGGTGGCTTCCTGGCGCTATTAGCCGCCGCGTTGGTCATCCTGATCGGATACCGGGTCGTGTCGGCTCCCATAAGGATCGGGGTCGCGATCGTGGCGGTGCTCGGGTTCGCACTGGCGGCGGGGCCATCATTCTGGGCTCGCATGAACACCATTACGAATGCGGACCAGGACTACAACATGACGTCGTCTGAAGGGCGCTGGGAGCTCTGGGGACGCGGACTTGGGTACATGGAAGCTCGCCCCATCCTCGGCGTTGGGATCGGCGGATTCCCTTCGGCCGAGGGACAGCTGTCGCCGGTGGCCAGGGACGCCAGGGCACACGGCCATGGAACGAAATGGTCGGAGCCGCACAACAGTTTTGTGCAGGTCGGAGCCGAGCTCGGCGTTCCCGGACTCCTGCTCTTCATCGCCATGCTCTGGACCGCGGTCCGCGGACTTCGGGGGTCATCGGATCCTGGCCTTGCGGTCGGGTTCGTCGCGGCGGTCCTGGCGTTTGCGGTCGGAGGGTTCTTCCTCTCGCTCGCGTACAAGGAGATGCTGTATACCCTGCTCGCACTCTGTGTGAGTCTGCGAACGACCAGGCCCGCGTGGGCGTAGTCAGCTTCGCTATCGCTGGGCTTGGCGTCGTGTTCCTGCTGCCCACACTTTCCGACCTGTGGTCGCTGGTCGAGTTACGCCGATCGGCGCCACCATCACCTCCCACTCGCCGACCCCGGATCCTGGCGTTGGTACCGGCGCACAACGAAGCGCTGCTGATTGAAGACACCGTCCGATCACTCCTGTCCCAGGACTACCCGCGGGGCCGCTGGCGCGTGCTGGTCGTCGCCGACAACTGCACCGATGACACGGCGGTACGCGCGCGGGCGGCGGGCGCCGAGTGTTTGGAACGGCGTGATCCTGCGCGGCGTGGGAAGCCCTGCGCGATCGCTTGGGCCATCGACCAGATATCCCTTCGGGATCTCGACGCTGTCACGATCGTGGATGCGGACGTCATCGTGGCACCGGACTTTGCCGCCGGATTGGCGAAAGAATCACCGCTCAACGGGAAGGCCGTTCAGCCCTACAACGACGTTCGGAACCCGGGCGAAACCACACTCACCAGGATGTCCGCGGTATTCGCGGCAGCCCGGTTCCAGGGCTCATTCCTTCTCAAGGCTCGAGCCGGGTTGGGCATCCCGCTTTCCGCTGGATTGTGTGTGGGGACGGATGTCTTGCGGCGATACGGGTGGGACGCGTTTTCGCTCTGCGAGGATTGGGAGCTCTACGCATCGCTTACGGCCCGGGGCGTGCCGGTAGGGCTAGCGACCGAGGCGCACCTCTACGCACAGGAGACGAAGTCCCTGCGGCAGAGCGGTCGTCAGCGTCGGCGGTGGATGCTCGGAAAGCTCGCGGTTCTTGGAGCGTGGGGCGGACGGATCGTGTTGTCTCGCCAAGCATCGGTGCATCAGAAGCTCGATGCGCTGGCGGAGCTCATGAGCCCGGGCCCGGCTCTCCACCTGGGGCTCGTGGTTGCCGTGTGGGCCGTGGCCTGGTTGATCGGAGCGTTGGGCGGTCCGTGGGTGCTGGCGTTGACGGCCTCGCTTCTGCGTCCGGCGGTGTATGCCGGGATCGGCATCGCCCGGGACTCTCACCCGCTCCGCGCCATTCGTGCCTTCGCTTTTCTCCCGCTCTATGCCGGATGGCGTCTGATCAGCGCTGTCGGTGCGCTCGTGACGGCTTCCAGCCTCGAGTGGGAACGGACCGAGCGTCACATCGCGGAGTGATACAGAACGGTGCCGGCTCGCGACACCCGAGCCGGCACCGCCATTCTTCAGCCTACTTGCCTCTACCGGCGACTGATGTGCGCCTGGTCGAACCAGTAGTAGTCCGTTTCGGTCTTGTTGCCGCCGATGCCGCCCCAGGTCGGGGAGAGTTTCCACTCCGTGAAGCCGGCATCATCGGGCGTCTGGATGTTTGAATAGCTGCCTTGCAGCACGCCATCCAGCCACCACTTCACGATGCCATCACCGGAGGTCGCGGTCGTGGCGTACTTGATATACCACTCGATCTTGTGCCACTGACCGAGTGTGACGGCCGTCGAATTCACATTAGGCTGGAACCGGATCGAACCCGATGGGAACTCGGTCACGACGTGGAGATGATAGGGCGCTGGGCCGTACATCTGAATGTCGATGCTGTTCGAACTGTTGCCCGTGAACCAGAACAGGATCTTGTTGACGTTCGACGACTGGTTCTCCCAGGGATTGCTGGGCTTCCACCACAGTCCCGTGAAGACCTCCTTGGACGCCGGATGGTCGTAGTACATCGTCGCCGGTGCACTGCCGCCCGCGAACCCCTGCGGATATTCGATCTGAAGCACATTCGGGGGCGAGGCCGGAGCCCCACCGTCCGCGATGATCGAGCCGTTGCCGGCGTCGTTCCAGATCGTGGTGAAGCCATTGAGGTTCAGTGCATCGAACCCCCAGTCCGCAATCGTCGTAAACCCGGAAGGCTCGTTGCTCCAGCCACCGGGTGGCGGCTGAGTCACGGAAACGGTCAGAGTTGCCGAGGTGCTGAGTGACCCGTCGGTAGCCGTGATGGTGGTCGTGCCTGAGGCGAGCGCGGTCACGATCCCACTCAGGTTCCCGATCGTTCCGACCAGGAGATTGCTGCTCGTGAATGTGACCGTCTGACCGGTCAGCACGTTGCCGCTGGCATCCTTGACGGAGGCGGTGAACAGCTGACTGCCGCCGATCTGCACGCTGGCGCTGGATGGCGAAATCGTGATGGTCGCCGGCACACCCGCGGTCCCACCGGTGACCGTGACGGCCGCGGTGCCGTTCTTTCCGCCGCAGGCCGCGGTGATGGTCGCGGAGCCCGCGCTCATCGCCTTCGCCATGCCCGTGGAATCGATGCTCACGACGCTGTTGCTCGAGCTCGACCACGACACCTTTGGACCCGGGAGCGGCGCCCCCGAAGGATCAGTCACCGTAGCCGTGAACTGCCCCGTCTGCCCAACGGTGCCCGACTCCGAGGTCGGCGACACGATCACCGCGCCCACGAGCATCTGCGCGACGGTCAAACCGGTCGCGACATTCGAAAGTGCACCAAAAACCGCGTTCTGGTTCAAGGTCCCCCGGAAAGGCACCACTTGGAATTGATACGACGTGCTCGCGGTCAACCCACCCACGGTGCAGGTGCGCCTGGTACCGATCGACGTACCAGCAAGAGGCGTGCTGCAGGACCCGGAAACTACCGGTGCCGCGCTTCCCCACGATATGGTGCCGGCTGCGAGACGCACTTCATAGCTCGCCGGAGCCCCGGTCCCATCGTTCACCTCGGTGAAGCTCAAGGTGACCGACGAGTCCGTCGTGGCCGCGACTACCAAATCAGACACCGCGCTCGGCGCCGTGACGGTCGTGCCACCCGTGACGGTGATGGCGGCGGTCCCCTTGTACCCGGAGCTCGTGGCCATGATGGTCGCCGATCCGGCGCCCATCGCGGTAGCCAGACCGGAACCGTTGACCTTCACGACGGTCGTGTCACTCGACGACCAGGTCACCAGCGCACCGGACATGACTTGTCCGTATTGATTCTTCACCACGGCCGTCAGCTGGCCGGTCTGGCCGACGGTGCCGGAGAGCGCCGAGGGCGTGACGGTGACGGTGCGGATGTTGCGCGCGCTGTCCTGCGAGTTGGGAGAGGTGACCGAAGAATCCGTGGAAGAACATGCGGCGATACCGAGGATCGTCAGGAGACCCACGAGTCTGTACCGCGACAGACGATGAGACAGCTTGAATGCATGCGGCATGAAGTTGCACTCCCCGATGCTTGTGGTTTTCGGGGGGCAACAGAAGGCCGCCAGCGTCGATCCCTACTTCGGCACTCCGGATCGATCACGCTGGCGGCTCGGCTGACTTGGCGACTGAATCGCGTTAGTCCCGTGGCTCTGCGTCACCGTCTTTCGACGGCTTTGCTCTGAGCAGCGACAGGGCGGCGGCTCTTGAACGCTCACCCCAGGTGTCGTAGCGCGATGGGTACATTCGACGCCCCGCGTCAACGACCCGCAGACTATGGGGTGTGACATTCTGCTGCGCAATCGCTGCATCCTAAGTGACTAGTCTATAAGGATTAGCGTTTCTCCATCCTAAGGGGGGCTGCAAAAGAGGGCAAATCCGACCCACAAAATCACCAGTTTAAAAAGAAAGCAAACCCTCCCCTTCGAGACTCGAAAGAAACGCATCACCCCGGTCGACCGCCTCGAGTATTTCCGGTCGAGATGATTGCACGAGCATCCACGGACCTTCGCGACGACACGTCAAACCCGACCGTCCCGCGTGCCGAAGCAAACCCGCTTCGAGTCGGCCGGTGATCGCGGCCAATCCTTCGCGCCACGCCCGAGCGAACAAGTCCTGTAGCACGAGCTCCCGGGTGCCTTGCCGCGCCACGAAGTGTACGACGCGGCCCATCCCCTCGGCGTCCGCGTAGTAGACATACCAGCCCAGCACCTCTTCGCCCGTGTCATTCCAGAGCGCCGCACTCCGCATCTCCCCCAACCCGCGTTTGGACACGAGCTGATCGAGGATCCACGTGGCCGAGCGCGCGTCGTACTCCGGACGCAGGCTGACGCCATGGAGCAGCTCGGGAAGCTGGCATTCGAGAAGCTTGGGCGTCAGCGGACCCCGCCGGACTCCGCGCGGAGACCGCCATCGAGGCCAGACCATGCGGAGCACCGTGCGTACGGGCCGGCGCACCAACCGCGGCATGCGCATGAACGACAGGGTCCACTGGAGACTCGGAATGCGCGCGGTGCGGCCGCCGAGTTTTTCCCAGAGGTGGTGACTGGCGTCATTTGCGAGATCGGCAAGTGAGAGATCCTGCCCCCCGGCCAGGAATGCTTTCATGAGCTGCAGCCCCGCGACTCCCCGGTGATCGGGGTGCACCATGAATTGCGTGCCGACCGCGATACGGATCGGCTGACCGCGGAATGATGCGGGGCGCGGGACCACGCCAAGAAATCCCACCGGTCGGCCGTCCCCCTCCACATAGACCAGGCTCGGAAGGGCGTCGTCCCGCCAGGGATTCTGCAAGAACACTTGTTCGAAATACGCGCCCATCTGGTCGTCGGGGCGCTGACTGTGGGTGAAAGCCCGCCGCCGGAGCGCGACCACCTCCGGAATGTCGTCAGCTCGAAGTGGTCGGATGTGGCTCACGGCTCAACTCCATCCTGGCTCCCACAAATGCGGTAATGCTGCCGAGAGACCGAAATTGATCGATTTCCAGCGCCTCCATTTCTACTCGCACGCCGTACTGACGCTCGAGCCGCAGCAGCAAGTCTACAAGCCCCACCGAGTCGAGACGCCCCGTCCGAATCAGGTCGGTGTCCCGGGACGGGATGTCCACGTGAAGCACGTCGACCAGGGTCTGGGCCAGCCGTTCCTCGAGGTGGTTGTTCATGAAGTGAGGACCTCCTCGTGCGTGAAGCGCTCCTTGATGGCGCGCCGGTCGATTTTGCCGTTCGAAGTTGTCGGGAGGGAATCCAACTCGAGCCACCGGGCTGGGAGCATGTAGGCCGGCAGCACGCGTGCCAATGCTTCCCGCATGTCGGGAGGGGTTGGCCGGGTCCCGGCGAGCGGCGTGTACGCGCAGCAGATCACGGAGTCGAACGCGGCGCCAGGCGCGGCCACGACCGCGCACTCCCGGAGCACTCCGAGCGCGTGCAGTGCGGTTTCAATCTCGCCCAGCTCGATCCGGTATCCGCGGGACTTCACCTGATGGTCGACGCGACCACAGAAGCGGACCAGGCCGTCCTCACCCCGTACCGCCAAGTCCCCGGTCCGGTAAATCCGGTCTTCCGGGTTGGAGGTGCCGGGACGAAGAGTGAATGCCGCGTTGGTCTTGTCACGATCGCGCCAGTACCCGGGGCTCAGCCCTACCCCGGCGATGTACAGGTCCCCCTGTTGACCGATGGGCACGGGACGCCGGCGCTCGTCGAGCACCAGCAGCTCTTCCCCGCTGCAAGCCCGCCCGATGGGAATCGATTCATCCTCCGTCGAAGGGCACTCGGGTACCGTAAAAAAGCTCGAAGCGATGGTGGCCTCGGTAGGCCCATAGAGGTTCGTGAACCGTGCTCGCCGCACGCGCTTCATCCAATAGATGAGAGAAGGCGTCGGGAGCACTTCCCCGCACCACATCAGGCGTTTGAGCGCCGGGAAGTCTCCGTCCCTCACGGCATCGAACTTCGCCATGTAATTGAGCACCGACGGCACCGAGAACCACTGGGTCAACCCGGCATCGCGCATGAGCTTGGCCAGCCGGTGCGGCAAGAGACTCAACTCCGGTGGGATCATCACCAGCTCGGCGCCGGCGGCGAACGTCCCGAAGATGTCGAACGTGGATAGGTCGAAATGCAGCGGTGAGTGGCCCGAGTTCCGGTCGTCGGGCCCGATCCCGAAGTACTGCACCGCCCAGCGGACGAAGTGCCAGACGTTGCTGTGGGTGATCACCACACCTTTCGGGACACCCGTGGATCCGGACGTGAAGAGAATGTGTGCGGGGTCGCCCGGGGACGTGCGCCCGGGGATCCTCGCCTCGGACGCGCGATCCAGGTCGCCGGCGTCGAACACGAGCGGGGTCACGGCGGGAGGAGTGGCACCGCTGAGCCAGCCCACCTGTAGCGATCTCGCCCGCTGCGGCGGAAGCTCCGCGGCCAGGAGGTCCACCTCCACCCCAGTTTCCCCGGCCGCGAGGAGCCAGCGATCGTCACACTGCTCCAGGATCTTGGCCAGGCGAGCGACGGGACTTGCGGTATCCAGGGGCACGTACATCGCCCCGGCCTTGAGGACCCCCAGCATCGCAACGACGGCGGCGGGGGACTTGGGAATGAGCAGGGGTACGCGGTCTCCGCGCTGGCACCCGGCCGCCGCCAGGAGATTCGCGAGCCGATTGCTGGCGCGTTCGAGATCGCCGTACGTCATTCGCAGGTCGCCGAGACGTACCGCGGGAGCGTCGGGACGTCGTTCGGCTTGCTCCTGTACCCAGCGCTGCAGCAGCTCGCTCACGCGACCGCCCGCTCCGTGGCGTGGTGGAATGCCTGACCGGTGTGCTCGAGCTCGACCAGACTCGCGGGGACGTCGAGAATGACGGTCCGGTACCCCAGCATGAAGTACCGCGACAACTCTTCAGCCACCCGCTCGTAGCTCCCGACCAGATAGGGGCAGAACGTCTTGTAGTTCTCGAACGGCACCATCCAGTACGGACTCTCCTCCTCTCCGGAAGCCCTGCCGAGGTCTGAGAGCTGCCGGTGCCACGACGAGTCCGACACCTTCATCGCCAGCTGGTGGGTGAGCTGCCCCTTCCGATCTTCGGGGAACCGGGCGCGGGCCACGGCCCACGCTTCCGCCGCGGTCTCTCGGGTGATGATGCCGACCCGGATTCCGAGCGCGGGCACTCCTGAGGGAGGAGTCTCTTGCTGGTCGGCGGGCTTGGGATACTGCACGGCCAGGGCTCCGAGCTGGCGCGCGGCATCGAGGCCCGCCGCAGAGGAACCGGAAACCATGAAGCTCGGATAGAGTTCCGCCGCGATCGGAGGTGCGAGCTTCAGATTGACCACGCTGTGATGGCGGCCGGCCCGCGTCACTACGTCGCCCTTCAGGAGTTCCTGGATGATGCTCGTGTACTCGATGAGCCGGGCGTACCGCTCGTCGTGCGACGTCGAGTCATCGAGCGCGGTGAAGTCATTCTTGAAGCCCCCGGTCACCATGTTGAGGTAGGTGCGGCGGCCGTAGAAGAACGCGAGC
>DATNDQ010000093.1:0-2136 GCA_035553475.1 Gemmatimonadales bacterium | reverse complement strand
GCCGTCGCGCTCTGGCTCCTCTGGTCCGGAGACTACGCCTCCCGCACCCAGTGGACCCTGTCCGTCATCATCGTCATCGCCTGGCTGGCCTTCGCCTTCGCGGTCCGCGAGCGTGTCATCAGGCCTCTGCAGACGCTCTCGAACATGCTCGCCGCCCTACGCGAGCGGGACTACTCGCTCCGCGCCCGGCGTCAGGGCATGGACGACGCTCTCGGACTCGTGATCTTCGAGCTCAACATCCTCACCGAAGAGCTGAAACAGCGCCGCCTCGGCTCACTCGAAGCGACCGCGCTCCTCGAGCGCGTGATGAGCGAGATCGACGTGGCGGTGTTCACCTTCGACGCGAACGACGTCCTGCAACTGGTGAACGCGAGCGGTGAACGCCTTCTCGCGCAGGAGGCGGACCGGATCCTCGGTCGTCGGGCCGATGAGCTGGGGCTGGCTGAATGCCTGCGGGGAGAGGCTCCCCGGGTGCAGGAGCTGGAGTTCCCGGTCGCCAAGGGGCGATGGGAGGTGCGGCGGGGGTCATTCCGGCAGGAGGGGAAGCCGCATCAGCTCCTGGTGCTCGCCGACGTCAGCCGGACCCTTCGTGAAGAGGAACGGCAGGCCTGGCAACGGCTGATCCGCGTTCTCGGTCACGAGATCAACAACTCCCTGACCCCCATCAAGTCCGTCGCCCAGCGGCTGACGGAGCTCCTTTCCCGCCCCAATCAGGATGGCGCGCTCAAGGAGGACCTGGAAAAGGGCCTCGAGCTGATCGCCGGGCGCTCGGAATCGCTGACCCGGTTTCTCTCGGCGTACACCCGGCTGGCCCGGCTGCCGTCCCCCAAGCTCGCGAACGTCGACGTGCCTGCCTGGATTGGGCGGGTCGCCCGGCTCGAGACCCGCACCGCCGTCGAGATCCTGCCGGGCACGCCGGTCGTGGTGCTCGCCGACGGTGACCAGCTCGATCAGCTCTTGATCAACCTGATCGCGAACGCGACCGACGCCGCGCTGACGACTGGTGGAGGCGTGAAGGTCCGGTGGAAGGCTCGGGCGCACATGGTGGATGTGGAAGTGCTCGACGGTGGGCCGGGGTTGCCGGAAACGAAGAACCTGTTCGTGCCCTTCTTTACCACGAAGCCCCAGGGGTCAGGGATTGGGCTGGTCCTGTCGCGTCAGATTGCGGAAGCCCACGGCGGGCGATTGACCCTGTCCAACCGCCGGGATGCCAAAGGTGCCGTCGCGACGCTCAGCCTCCCCATCGCCTCCGCTCGATAGTCAGCCCCATACTGCAGGAACCTGAACCGGACTCCTCATGCTCGATTCGTGGAATGACTTCTTCGTCATGGTTGGTGGTGGTACGGCCGCGCTTGCCGGCTTGATCTTCGTGGCCACGGCCGTGAATCTCGAAGTGATTCTCCGAAACGCGACGCACAAGAACAGAGCCATCAACATGCTGTCGGGCTTCACCGCCGTGTTCATGGCCTGCAGTCTCGCCCTCATCGGCCATCAACCGCTTCGAATGCTCGGCGCAGAGTGGCTCGTCCTCTGGGCCATCGCCACGGTCATCTTCGTCAGAGGGTATGTCGTCGCGATCCGGGCGGGCATGAGCTCCATCGGCTTGAACGCCGCGAGACTTGCGGGCGGCACGGCGTGTTACCTCGCCGAAGTTGTGGCGGCAATTCTTCTCATCGTGGGGTGCAGCGCAGGTCTCTACGTGGCGGCCATTGCGGCCGTGGTGTTGTTCGCCTTCCTCATTTCAGGGGCGTGGCTCCTGATGGTCGGCATCTACGACGAGCAGGCCCGAACGAAACGCGGCTAGGGTCGTGTGCCCCGTCGGAGGCTCCACAGTCCGCGCACGGACAGGATCATGGTGACTCCCCCGAATGCGCCGAGTGCCCAGAGGGTCCAGACGAAGTAGTAGCCACCGGGGGAGGCGGCGATCTCGGGATAGTGTACCCCGCGCATGTGCATGACGGGGTTGATGGCCGCGAATAGCCCCACCACGAACGTGATGATGTACCCCCACAGCCGGCCTACCAGCACCAGCGTCCCATACAGCAGGATCACCAGGACGACCAGCGCGATGTTTGACGACTCGGCCTTGGAAATGCCGCGAACGATGTCGTCCGTGACATGAAGGGTCAGTAGGAG
>DATNDQ010000092.1:0-6819 GCA_035553475.1 Gemmatimonadales bacterium | reverse complement strand
CTTCTCTTCATCTTCGGCATCACCACCGCCTCGGGACTCCTGTTCGGTCTCGCTCCCGCGATCTGGCGGGGACGTCAGTCGCCTGCCGACGTGCTGAAGGAAGGCGGGCGCGGCGGAAGTGAGGGAACGCGGATCAGGCGGTGGGGCAACGGGCTGGTGGTCGGCGAAGTGTCGCTCGCCCTGCTCCTCACCGTGGGCGCGGGCCTCCTGCTCAAGAGCTTCTTCAATCTCGGCCACGTGAACCCGGGATTCGATCCCACCAACGTGCTGACGGTGGGCATCAGTCTGCCCCAGGCGCGCTACGACTCCTCGGCGAAGCAGATCGCGTTTTACGATCAGCTGCAGGACCGGGTGCGCGCCCTCCCGGGAGTATCGGGTGGCGCCGCGGCCCTGATCCCGTCACTGGCGGGCGTCGCCTGGACCAGTGACTACCACATCGGCGGCCGCCCGGCGGACCAGTACGGGACGGAGATCGCCCATCAGATCGTCTCTCCCGATTACTTCCGCGTCATGCGGGTCCCGGTGCTGGCGGGCCGTACCTTCACGGACGCGGACCGCCAAGGCACGCCACTCGTCACGGTCATCAATGAAACGCTGGCCAAGCGGGAGTTCGCCGGCCAAAACCCTCTGGGCCAGCTGATCGCGGACGACAAGATTCCGGACTCGACCACGAAGTGGATGACCATCGTCGGTGTCGTGGGCGATGAGCATCAGACCAGCCTCTCCACGCCGCCGCAGATCGAGATGTACCAGCCCTTCGCTCAGAATCCCAACAGCTACATGACGCTGGTGACCCGCACCACGTCGGACCCCACCGACATGATTCCCGCGGTGCGACGCGCCATCGCCGACCTGGACCCCAACGTGGCGATCGCCACCCTCAACACCATGGAACAGTTGCGGTCCTCCACGCTGGCGAGGCAGCGCTTCATCACCATCCTCCTGCTCACGTTCGCCGGCGCGGGGCTCCTGCTCTCGACGGTGGGCGTGTACGGCGTGATCGCGCAAATGGCACGGCGGCGGACACGCGAAATGGGGATTCGGATCGCCTTGGGCGCGCCCGTGGGTCGGGTGCAGTGGTTGGTGGTGAATCAGGGCCTGCGGCTGGTTGGCTTCGGCGTGCTGCTGGGCACGGTCGCGGCGCTGGGCGCTACGCGGGTGATGCGGTCACTGCTCTTCGGTGTGAGCCCGACCGATCCGCTCACGTTCGTGCTGGTGCCTGCGATTCTGGCGGCTGCGGCCCTGCTGGCGTCGTGGCTCCCTGCGGCGAGGGCGTCGCGGACTGATCCGGCGAGTACGTTGCGGTTTGAGTAGGGAAGCGAGAAGAGGGAAGCGGGAAGCGTACACCCAGAGCAGGCACGTTTCCCACTTCCCTCTTCACACTTCCCGGTTTCTCGACTACATCGTCTTCTTCGGCTGCGCCGTCGGCGGCAGCAGACCGTTGAGACGGAGGTAGTTCGACAGCTGGCTGTAGTGATCGTCCCAGTCACCGACGGTGATCAGGATGACCGTCGCGCGGGAGAACTGCTGACCGAAGAGCGCCAGTTTGTCCGCGAGCTTCGAGTCATCGAGCTTGGCCAGGGTCGAGTTGCAGAAGTCGAAGGTCTCCTTCAACCGCGCCATCAACTTTTCCTTCGAATCCGTATCCGCCACCTTCTCGCGGGTCGGTGCCGCCTGCCCCGAGATGGTCCCGCACAGCTGATCGTTCCCTTCGGCCAGGTGCACGGCGATGGCGCCCACCGTCATCTGTTCGGCCGTCGGCTTGTAGCTCCACTTGTCGGCCGGGAAGGTCTCGAGAGCCGCCGGGAGGATCCGCGCGAACCGGCTTTCCATCCCCCGGAGCGCGTCCGCGACCGGCGCGCCCATCGACATGCCTGCCATGTTTCCCTGCGCCGCCGCTCCCTGCGCCAACGCGCCGAGAGCAAGCGCTACGACCGCGACACGTGCCTTCATGACGTACGACTCCGGAAAAATGGGTGAGAGGCATTCTAACCCCGGAACCGGGTACGGGTAGTCCCCGTATGGCGGGCTATATTGTGGACCCTATGTCCGACATTCCCGACGACCTCGCGGCCGCCCTCGCGGGCCGCTACGAGCTGCGCCAGGTGCTGGGGCGTGGTGGGATGGCCACAGTGTACCTGGCCGCGGACAAGAAGCACCAGCGGGAAGTCGCGGTCAAAGTGCTGTTGCCCGGGCTCGCCGCCTTTCTGGGCACCGAGCGCTTTCTCACCGAGATCCAGATCGCGGCCCGGCTGAATCATCCCCACATCCTCTCCCTGCACGATTCGGGTGAGGCGAGCGGCTTCCTCTATTACGTGATGCCGTACATCGATGGCGGATCGCTTCGCCAGCGGATCACGCCGGGCTCGCGGCCGACGGTCCGGGACGCCCTCGATGTGCTGCAACCCGTCGCGGACGCCCTCTCCTACGCCCATCGCATGGGCGTGCTCCACCGGGACATCAAGCCGGAGAACATACTGTTCTCCCAGGGGCATCCGATCGTCGCGGATTTCGGCATCGCGCGCGCGGTGACCACCGCCGGGGGCCAGCATCTCACCCGGACGGGATTCCCGATCGGCACGCCAGGATACATGAGCCCCGAGCAGGCGGCCGGGCTCACCGATCTCGACGCGCGCGCCGACGTCTACTCGTTGGCGGTGGTCTCCTACGAGCTCCTCGTCGGGGAGCTGCCGGGGCGCTGGCCGACCGAAGAAGCGGTGCGCGCGGGTCGCTTCGGTGACGCTCCCCCTCTGCACCGCACTCGCCTCACGTCCCTTGGCGCCCCGATCGAGAGTGCTCTCATCCGCGGGTTGTCCGTGCGGTCGGATCAGCGGACCGCGACGCCTTCGGCGCTCGTGTCTGAGCTCTCGGGCGAGGCGCCGCGCCGGCGCTTCAGCGAGGGCGAGGTCCAGGAAATCGTGAAGCGGGCGTCGGAGATGGAAGCGAACCCCACGCAGTCGGGCTCGATGACCATCGGCGGCGTCGAATCGCTCGCGGCCGAGGTCGGCATCCAGCCCGAGCTGGTGCGAAAGGCGGCCGTCGCACTCACACCGGGCAAAGCGGCGACGCCGGCTATCAGCGATTTCACGCCCTACAATCGCTGGGTCGGCGGCCCCACGCGCATCTTCGTCGAGCGCGAAGTGGAGGGCGAGCTTCCCGACGCCGAATTCCCGACACTGGTCGAGGAGATCAGGCGGCTGGTATCGGACGTAGGCCAGGTGAGCCAGCTTGGCCATTCGTTCTCGTGGATCTCCACCCGTGGCGGCGGACGGACGCGCGACCTCGAAGTGTCGGTATCGGTGCGCGCCGGGAAAACGCGCATCCGGGCCCGCGAGAATCTCGCCATCGTGATCGGCGGCATCTTCGGGGGGGTCGGCGGAGGTGTCGGCGGGGGGCTTGCCGGCCCGATCATGGGCACGATCTTCGGGGGGATGCACGTCTCCGCCGTTTTCGTCCCCTTCATTATTCCTGCCTGGTTGGGGGGCGTGTACTTGCTGGCCCGCAAGATCTACCAGGGGTCAGTAAAGAAGAAGAGCAAAGGACTGACGGAGCTCATCGACCGCCTGGCGGAGTTGACCGCGGAGATGGTGCCGGCGTCCCGACCCCGCCTTCAGGCCTGACTGCCTCACGATGCCAACGAGACTCGTCGATCTGAGCCACGTGGTAGAGCACGGGATGATTACTTACAAGGGCCTCCCGGCTCCGCTGATCTGCGACTATCTGAGCCGCGAGGCATCCCGGCAGCGATACGCGCCGGGTACCGAGTTCAACATCGGCAAGATCGAAATGGTCGCCAACACAGGGACCTACCTCGACAGTCCGTTCCACCGGTACGAGCATGGCACCGACCTCGCGGGATTGCCCCTCACATCCCTGGCCGACCTCGATTGCATCGTCGCGCGGATTTCGCCGGAGAAGAAGTCGATCGAGCGGCTGCCCTTCGACAAGGCGGATGTGCGGGGGAAGGCGGTGCTGGTGCACACGGGATGGGACCGGTACTGGCGTACCGATGCCTACTTCGAGCATCACCCGTTTCTCACAGGGCCTCTGGCGGAGTGGCTCGCGGACGCGGGCGCCACGCTGGTGGGGATCGACTCGCACAACATCGACAGCATCGACACCGGCGAGCGCCCGGTCCACACCACCCTGCTGGGCCGCGACATCCCGATCGTGGAGCACCTGACCGGGTTGTCCGCGATGCCCGACCGGGGAGCGCGCTTTTTCGCGGTTCCCGTGAAGGTGAAGGGTTTTGGCACCTTCCCCGTCAGGGCCTTCGCGAAGTTCTAGCTTACCAACTCTCCATCTTCACGGTCGCCAGCGTCGAATGGAGGTCATTGAAGGTGACCTTCTTCGCGCCCGCCGGCAGCGGGGGGCTCTGGTACTCGGTCTTGTCCCCGTTCACCATGAGCCGGAAATGCGCGATGCGGTTCTCGCCGAGGTCGGCGGCGACGAGGACCGGCATCTGGAAGTTGGGGCCGACGCCTTCCTGCTTGATCCGGAACTTGATCACGGTGGTGTTGTTGTCGCCGGGCTGATTGGTCCAGGCGACGTGGTAGGTCGGGATCTTGGTGTCCTTGACCCACTCGTCGAAGAACCAGTCCATCGGGAGCCCGGCGTGGCGTTCCACCACGTTCTGGAAATCCTGGGTGGTGGCGGTCTTTCCATTGTACGTCTGGTAGAACTCCTTCATGGTCTCGGTGAACCGGTCTTCATTCATGGTCTTCACGTCGAGCATCATGATCCGGAGCATGTGCAGGATCCACGCGCCCTTTTCATAGACCATGATCTGCGCGCCCTCGGGGACTTCGAAGGTCGAGGCCCGCCCGCCCAGCCAGACCGGTCCGGCGTTCTTGTCGTCGTTGATGTCGCTCTGGTATTGGTCCAGGAACTTGAAATACTCCGTCGAGTGCCGGCGTTCGGCGGCGAGGTACCAGAGCGCCGAGAAACTCGCGAACCCCTCGGCCATCCACTGGTCGCGGTAGGTCGCGGGTTGGACGCCATTGCCCCACCACTGATGGGCCACTTCGTGGGCACGGAACCATTCGTCGAATCCGTCGAGCGTCGTGAAGTGGAAGGTACTGGCCGACAGGTCGATGAACCCCTGGAACGAGACCCCCTCGGCGAACGGGATCTCCGTCACATAGAAGTGTTTGCTTGGGGGTGGGCCGAAAAGCACCGAGTAGAACTTCAAGCTGTTCGAAACGTCGGCGGTGACGTTCTCGACCATGTGCGATTGCTGTGGCAGGTAGAATCCGGACGTCGTCAGGAGGTGCGCGATTTCCCGGTGTGCGTCCTCGGAAATCATGACGTCGAGCGTGCGATCCGGCTCCTGGACGTGATGGCTCTCGAAGATCCCGAGATTGAAGGTCGCCCACGGCGTGGGGCGGTCGATGATCCAGTGGGTCGTGACAACTTTGCCTGAAAGACTCGAATCGGTGAGCTGTCCCACGCTGGCGAAGGCATACTGATGGGGCGTGTGGTACGTGACGTCGAAGGTCGGGTCGTCATCACCCATCTCGTTCACCGGGTACCAGGCCACGCCCGGCTCGATGTAGAACCACTCCGTGCTCCGGTCGATCAGGTCGGGATGGTTGGCGTGATAGCTCAGGGACAGGGTCAACGAATCCCCGGGGGCCAGGCGTTTGGGGGCCCGCACCCAGAGCAGCCCTGAATCTTTCGCCTTGAACGTCACGGCCTTCGATCCATCCTGCCAATGCGCGGAGTCGATCTGGATCTTGTACTGCAATCCGAACGGGAGCCACGGACCAACCGCCTGATCGGCCTTGATGGACACCGCCGCGGTGGCAAGGAGATCGATATCGGCGCCGAAGGTCTCCTTCAGGTTCGCGTCCAGGACAAGGTGTGGGACCTGCAGGCGTTGGGGCTGAGAGGTCGTCGCGACCCCTGCCGCCGGGGGAAACTGGGTCACCAGATCCCAGTGGACCCCGAATTCAGTCCGGTGCGCCGGTTTGTAGAGCTGCACGGCCTCCGATGACGTCGGATCGATCTCGAACATCGCGTCGCCGTGCCTGGCGAGTTTGAGGCGGGCGACGAACATCCCGTTGCGCTCCCCGTTCAGGAACGGCCACATCACTCCCCAATCGAAGGCCCCTTCGTTCTTGCCTTCCAGGGTCTCCAGCGCGTCTTTCGCCTGTCCCGCGACATTCCCCGGGATGGTCCCCATCGCGGAGCCTAGATGCAGGAGCTGGTCCGTCGTGCTGTCCGCGAAGAGAAGCACGGCCTCCGACACGCTGTCATCCAGCGTGTCGCTATCCGCAAAACGGTGCAACTCGGCGCGCTCGGTGAGATTTGGCGGCGCCAGCGTGAAGCGACCGCTGCCCTGGAACACGGCCCCGACGGTATGACCGTCGAGGTTGCCGAGGAGATAGAGGGAGCCGTCTTCGAGCGTGAGTGTGCCGGCATCCCGTACCAGAACCAGATGATGGACTTTCATCACCTGGTTCGACGGCGTGAGCCCGGTCAGCTCGTGATACCGCGTGAGATAGTTGTCGGCCGGGGTGCCCCACACTTGCTGGGCGGAAAGCACGCCGGGAATGAGGGCAAGCAGGACGAGGGACGGCGAACGGCGCATGTGAGCGGGTCTCGATTGAAGACCCGCCTAAACTGCGCAGTCGGGGAGGCGGACGCTACCCCTTGTTGGGTCGGCTGACGGCGGCGGACAGCAGCTCGCCCTGCGACCGCGCCCGCTTGAGCGCGGTGATGGCCCACAGCACTTCGCCGTCGCGGGCGATGGCGCGGCGGACGGCAGCGGAGTCGCCGAAGATCTCCTGGGCGACGTTGCCTTCAATGACCCGGTCG
>DATNDQ010000091.1:0-31216 GCA_035553475.1 Gemmatimonadales bacterium | reverse complement strand
TGCGGAAGCAGGCGTTCGTTCCGCACCACGCGGATCCGCGGATCCCGGCGCGCGTAGCGGGCGATGATCTCCGGGGAGTCATCCGTCGAGGCGTTGTCCAGGATCACGTACTCGAAGTCCGTGAACGTCTGCGCCAGAACGCTCTCGATGCACTCGGCGAGGTACTTGCCCGTGTTGTAGACGGGCGTCACGACGCTCACGAGCGGTGTGGGCATCGCTCAGGCGCTCCGGCGCAAGGCCAGCACGGTGTCGAGCTGCTGGTCGAGGGAGCGGCGGTATGCGGCCACCAGTGGGGCCGTGCGCACCCGGACGCTGTCCCGGTCGCGATGGAGCGCGAGGGTCGCTTCCGTCACCGTGGCCAGTGCGCTGTCGATCGGCAGGCACCGGGCGTCCTCGGCCAGCATTCCCATCAAAGCGTCGACCTTTCGGTCGTACGAAAGCGCGAGCGCCGGGGTGCCTACCAGGTAGGAGAGCAGTACGGCGTGGAGCCGGGAGGCCACGACGATGTCGAGATCCCGGACGACGCCCAGCAGACGGTCCACGGCCTCGACGTCCGGCGCCTCACCGGCGGGACTGCCGGGAAACCTGGTCTTGAGAATCTCTCGCACGTCGGCCACGACCCGCTCATCCGCGCCGTCACTGTAGAGCCAGACCACGGCGATGCCCTTCCGCGCGAGCTCCGCGGCAAGCCCCGACAGGGTTTCCAGGTACGTCCGGAACCTGGATGCGTCCTTGGTGGGCCAGATGCGCGGATCGAGGTAGGCCATCGGGAAGATGCCGATCCGGGGCCCCGCGGCGGGACGGCCCTTCCGCTCGGGGAGGGGAAGGGAGAATGCGAGGTCGGGAACTACGGGATCATCGTCGCGCCCGGTGAGCGGAATGGCACGGTCGCGGGAGTCCGGTTCCCGGTACGAGCGGTACTGCGCGGCGTCGAGTGCGTACCGGAGAAAGATCTTTGCGGCGCGCGATTCCACCTGACAGGTCCCGACCGACAGGAACACCATCGGCACGCCTTGGAGGCGCGCGAGGAAGGCCCATTTCGCGAGGACGTAGGGATGCCCCCAGGGACCACCCCACTCTTCGTCCAGCTGCCCCCCCCCAGACACGATCAAGAGATCGCAGTCCTCGAGGAACTTGAGCGCGAAACCGATGTGACGGAGCTCGTGCACGACGAGGGTTGCCGGTTCCTTCGCCCACGACAGCGACCGATTGATGACGCGCAGGATCCCGTAGAGTGCGGGGAACCGGCGGAGGCGTTCTTTCAGGGAGGCGGGCTCTGGTTGATCGACGGGTGCGGGCGAGGCCGGCGCGCTCTCATCGTTTGCGAAATTGATCCCGTACCCCGGAATGATTTCGTAGCCGTTGATGGGATAGGCCGGAATCCCGTGCCGCCTCCGTGTGTCAGGAGGATTGAGCGTGAACCCGGTGATCTGCACCCCCGGCACGCGCGCGCGGAGGTTCGCGATCACGGCGTCCTGGATGGCCGCGTCCCCGATATTGCCCCACCCGGAGGGGGACAGGAGGCCGATGGACGTCAATGGAGATAGAGCACGGCGTCTCCCCGGAAGGGCGCCGTCAGGGTCTGGGTTCCGCCCATGGAGTGTGCGGGACGTACTTGCACCACGTCGTACCGCGGGGAGAACCACTCCGGTGTCAGTGTCTGGGGTGCCGTAGGCAGGGTCACAGTGACGGACCCGCCGTCGGGGAGATAGACCAGGTACGCGTGCGAGGCGGTGTCGGCCAGGCAGTAGCCCGTGGACGCCCGTGACCCCGCGGGGACCATGGTGGAGAGCGGAATCCGCGTGGCGTAGCTCAGCGTGTATCCCATGGCTCGCCGGACCGCGACGAACTGCGGGTTGGTGCCGTCGAAGTTCGGACGTGCTCCCAACCCGATCGCCTGGTTGTCGTAGGCGTCCATGAAGATGGGGTTCAGGCCCCGCAGGAACGACTTCCACACCCAGGATTGCTCGGTGTGTTCGGTGCCGAGGTGGTCGGTATCGAGGATGATGACCTGGTGCCCGGTCCCGGCAGGCGGCGACGTGAAGTAGCCGCCGGAGTCGCCGGGCGACACCCAATCGGCGGGGCTCGCGAAGAGTGCCCCATTCGATCCGTTTGGATACATGGCGGTGATGCCCACTGGATGCTGCTTCTTCCGCGTGCGCTCGTAGGTGTGAATCAGGTCCACCATGTGCGTCTGCCACGCGAGGGATCCGGCGTCGCTCTCGTTGGAGATTTCGAAGAGCACGTTGTCGAGGTCGCCGACCGCATCCACCACGTGCTTCACGTACGCGTCCTGGATGGCGAGGGCCTTCGGCACGAGCAGGGTATGCAGGCCGGCGCCCTGCGGGAGCGAATCCACGTGGCCGTCGATGCCGTTCACGTTGTTCGCGGCGTTGAACGGATGACCGTTCCAGGGGTCATTGAGGGCGAGCCCGCCCTTGCCCTCGAGGCTCCACCCGTTGAAGAGCATCACGCTGACGTAGATGCCGCGCTTGCCGGCCGCGGCCACGCGGTCGCGGAGACGGGTGAAGTAGGCGTCGTTGAACTTCGTCAGGTCGAACTTCGGCTTGCCGTCCAGAGCGTTGCCAGGCCCGGTGCGCTGCCAGGGCATGGGCGCCAGGTAGTAGTCACCCGCGGTCTCGTCGGTCCAGCGCGCCTGCTCCCAGCTGTACATCCGGAAAAAGTCGTGATTGTAATGCACCAGCGTGTCGAGCCACCCCTGGTAGTCGAACGGCGCCGGCGGGTCGGTGGGCCCGTTGTCCTGGAGCGTGGACCACGTGTGCATCCCGGTCAGGTAGACGGCGCGGCCGGAACTGTCCGCGAAGTACCGCGGATTGCGGGGGTCGGCACGCAGGGGTCCGGCAGCGGCGGCGTACCGCGTGGGCGTCAGGGGCGCCCCACTCGGGCGACAGGCCGCAAATACCATGGCCACCGGCCACGCCGCGGCCCAGGACGGTCTCACAGCGTGGTCAGCTTGGGATACAGGTTCACCGCGCCCCGGATGTCGTCCTTCGAGTGCACGAAGAAGGACGTGCCCTGGAAGGTGCCATACTCCCGCTGGACGTCGTAGCGGTAGAGCGCGGCGGCGACCCGGTACGTCCCGGGCGCGAGATGCATCTGCAGGTCGAAGGCGTAGGAAATCTTCTGCCCGGGATCGAGCGTGAAGGGCGGGGCTCCCATGCGCTCCGTCGAAGCGGAGAACAGCTGGTACTGGTTGTCGTCGTAGATCATCAATACGAGGGACAGCCGCTCCACGCGCTGCCGCGCCGAGATTTCGACCTCGATGCGTGCCGGGGCGCCCGATTCGAAACGGACCTGATCACCCGAGCGATCCTTCAGGGCGAACCGTGACAGATAGACGGGGCGGTTGCCGTTCGTGCCCGCCTCCATCCCCGCCTGCATGTACTTCTGCAGCACCTCCGTGGACGGGCCGTCCGCGAGCAGGTGCCCGTGGGAGAGCAGCAGGGCGCGGGAGCAGAGGTCGGTGACGGCGCGGAGGTTGTGGGACACGAAGATCACGGTCGCGCCCCCCTTCAGCACCACCGCCATTCGCTCCATGCACTTCCGCTGAAACAGGTAGTCCCCGACGGAGAGGACCTCGTCCACGATGAGCACGTCGGGATCCACGTGGGCGGCGACTGCAAAACCCAAGCGCGCGAACATCCCTGAGGAGTACCGCTTCACCGGGGTATCGATGAACTCCGCGAGTCCGGAGAACTCCACGATCTCATCGAACTTCCGCCGGACCTCGGCGCGGTTCATGCCGAGGATGGCGCCATTCAGGTAGACGTTCTCGCGGCCCGTCAGGTCGGGGTGGAAGCCGGCACCCACCTCGATCAGGGCGGACAGGCGGCCGTGCACCGCCATCTCACCGGACGTGGGTTTCATGATCCCCGAGAGGATCTTCAAGATGGTGCTCTTCCCGGCGCCATTGTCCCCGACGATCCCGACGGCCTGGCCGCGCGGGATCTCGAAAGAGACGTCCTTCAGCGCCCAGAACTCACGCCGGTCTTCCTTGGGTGCGCGTCCCAGCAGACGCCGGGTGAGCGCGGGGATGAGGTCGCGAAGGGAGTCGTGCAGCTCGCCCTTCTTGAAACGCTTCGAGACGCTCCGCATCGCCAGCGTGATCTGCGAATCGCCGGCCATCAGACGTTCTCCGCGAAGTACGGCTCGAGGCGCTTGAAGACGGCGAGCCCGATCACAAGGAGGGCGACCGAGACGGCCGCGGAGTACCCAACCCAGATCTCCGGCGGCGGCTGCTGGTGGGCGATGGTCTGCGCGAGGCCTTCCAGCACCGGCGAGACCGGGTTCAGCAGCAGGAAGGTGCGGAAGCGCGCGAAGATGTTCACGCTGAAAAACACGGGCGTGATGAAGATCGCGAACGTGAGGAAGACTTCCACGAGGTACTTCACGTCCCGGAAGAACAGGGAGGCGGCCGCGAGCAACGTGCCCAGGCCGATGGTGAACGTCAGGAGAATCAGGACCAGGACCGGCACCCACAGCAGATAACCCGAGGGGTGGGTCCCGACCAGAATCAGGAAGACGGCGAGCGCCACACTCGCAACGAGAAAGTCCACGAAGTTGGAGGCCACTGCCGCGAGCGGAAAAATCTCCCGGGGCATGTAGATCTTCTGGACGAGATTCACGTTGCCGATGAGTGAGTTGGTCGCGAACCGGGTGGCGGCGACGAAGAACGCCCAGGGCACCGCGCGCACGGAGACGTCGGCGAGATCGGACGTCACGAGCTTCGTACCCGCGACGTACGCGAAGGCCGCTCGCACCACGATCCCGGCGCCGACGATCAACAGGGGCATCAGGATGGCCCAGAGAAAGCCCATCACCGATTGCTTGTACCGGATGACGATTTCGCGCCACGTGATCATGTAGAGCAGGTCACGACGGCGGTACAGATCCTGGAGCCAGGCGATCATCCGCTAAGTCCCCGCGCCCTGGAGCACCACCTTCCGGGCGTAGAACGCCTCGGCAAAGCCGTCGGGAGCTCCGCACTCGATGCCGCGGAGACGGGGAAGGGCCGCGAAGGTTTCCGGCGTAAACCACCGCTTGGAGCGCTGGGACGGGAAGGCCGCCATCAGGTGGTCGGTCTTGGCCTTGAGGTGCGCGGCTGACAGGGGCAGGAAAAGGTTGGGCTGTCCCAGATCGCCATCCCACTTCGGGATTTCGTACTCCAGCACCAGATCGTCGCGGAAGGTCTGCCACGTGATGTCCGAGACGGTGCGGTGATCCTGATGCCGGTCGTCCCGGTAGTGGGTGAACACCAGGTCGGGCTTCACGGCGTCCCGCAGCGCGGCGCAGCGGTCCTTCAGCTCGGTGAGCGCCGAGGGGAAGTGTCCGTCCCGGAACCGCTCGACCGTGAGGTACTTGGCCTTGGCGCCCGCCAGGAATTTTGCGGCACCCGCCTGCGCCTCCGCTTCGCGGGGAGTACCACCCCCCGAGAGCACCACCCAATGGACGATGGTCTGCGGGCGCGCGGCGATCCACCCGAGCAGGGTGCCGCCGCAGCCGATCTCGATGTCGTCCGCGTGAGCGCCCAGGCAGAGAATGACCGGGGCTTCGGGGAGGGGGAGGCCGCGCATGTCAGGCCTGCTTGCCGTTGGGGGACTGCCAGACCTGCCAGGGCGGGTTGCCGGACGCGAACAGCTCGTCCACCCGCTGCTTTTCCTTCGCGGTATCCACGGCGACCCAGAACCCGTCGTAGTTGAACGCGACGAGCTTCTTCTCGCCGATCAGCCGCTGGAAGGGCTCGAGCACCAGCTCCTCGCCCTGGTGGAGATACTTGAAGATGTCCTGGTGGAACACGAAAAAGCCGCCATTCACCCGGACGCCCGATTTCACGATGTCGGAGAAGCCCGTGACGAGGCCGTTCGCGTCCGACGCGACGGAGTGATACGAGAGGTTCGGCTTGCAGCACAGGAAGCTGGCCACCGCGCCGCTCTTCCGGAAATGCTCGATCTGCTTCGGGAGCGGCAGATCGGAAAGGCCGTCGGCGTAGTTCGCGAGGAAGGTTTCTTCCCCCGCGAGGTGCCGCTTCACCAGCGCCAGCCGCTCGCCGATGTTCGACGACTGCCCGGTGTCCACGAACGTGATTTTCCAGTCCGCGATGTCCGACGAGAGCAGCTCGCGTTTGCGCCCGCCCTCGGACAGCACGAAGTCGTTCGTGACGAACTCCTCGTAATTGAGGAAGTAGTGCTTGATCAGGTCGCCCCGGTAGCCGAGGCAGAGGATGAAGTCCTTGTGCCCGTAGTGGGCGTAGAACTTCATCAGGTGCCACAGAATGGGACGGTACCCGATGGGCACCATCGGCTTGGGCACGTTCTCGGCATAGTCCCGGAGACGCATCCCCAGGCCGCCGCAGAACAGCACGACCTTCATCGCGTGGCTCCGATCGCCGGGCGCGGGCCGGTGTTGGACGCCGTCGAGGTCCAACGCAGCTGGTCGGTCAGACGGCCGCCGCTCATCAGCTCCTGGATCCGCCGGATGCGGAAGAAGCGCGTGCCGTCCCACTGTTCCTGTCCGAAGCCCGCGGCGCGGTAGCCCTCCACGAGCTGTGCGACGCCGTCGGGCACCCGCCACTGCGGCTTGTACGCGGGGACCGCGCGGGCCAGCTTGTCGCAATTCACCCGGTAGCTGCGGGGATCGGGACCGCCCCCTTCGGCGTACTTCACCACCGTTCCCGGCACTGCCCGGCGCACGAACTCGGCCAGCTCGCTCACGCGGTAATTCTCGTCGGTCCGGCCGACGTTGAACGCCTCGGCGTGCACACGCTCGCGCGGTGCTTCGAGCACGGCCAGAAACGCGCGCGCGAAGTCTTCGACATGCACCAGGGGACGCCAGGGTGTACCGTCGGACTGCACGAGGATCTCGCCGGTGGCGAGCGCCGCACCCACCAGGTTGTTCACCACGACGTCGAGGCGCAGGCGCGGCGAGGCGCCATAAGCGGTGGCGTTGCGCAGGAAGACGGGCGAGAACGTGTCGTCGGCGAGCGGGCGGACATCCTGCTCCACCAGGATCTTGGACTCCCCGTACGGCGTGATCGGGTTGAAGGCCGCGCTCTCGTCCAGCATGTCGTCCCCTGCCAGCCCATACAGCGAGCAGGACGATGCGAAGAGAAAGCGGGGAACCCCCGCCGCCTTGGCGAGCGTGGCCAGCCGCACCGAAGCGCGGTGGTTGATCTCGTAGGTGTTCTCGGCGTGGAGATTGCCGAGGGGGTCGTTCGAGAGCGCGGCGAGGTGGATGATCGCGTCGAAGCCCGCGAGGTGCTCTTCGCGGACGTCGCGGAGATCCACGCGCAGGGCGCGCACGTCGGCCCGTTCGCGGCCCAGGGTGCAGCGCTCGAAGAAATAGGTGTCGAGCCCCACGACCTCGTGGCGCTGGCCGATCATCTGGGTCATGACCGATCCGATGTACCCGTTGTGTCCCGTAATCAAAACCCGCATGCCGTCTCCTTGAGCGGGGTCGTCCCCGCGCCCTAAGTTACCGTCAATAGTCCACGCCCGGACGGCGTCCCGCGAAATGGGCCTCCCGGCCCCGCGTGGCGGCGATCCGGTCGAACTCGAGCGTTTCCATCACCACCCCTGCCTGACTGCCGGCGGAGGCCACGATCTCGCCATTCGGGGCGATGATCATGGATCCGCCCCCGAAGCTGGTGCCGTCTGACGCCACGCCCACCCGGTTGGTGAGTGCGAGGTACGCCTGATTCTCGATGGCCCGGGCGACCGCCAGTGCCTGCATCGCTCCAGCCCGCTCGGCGGGCCACTCGGAAGGCACCAGGAACAGGTCGGCCCCATCCACGGCGTCCCGCCGGTACATCTCCGGAAACCGGAGGTCATAGCAGATGGAGAGGGCCGCCGTGAAGGGAGGGAGCGGCACCCGGGACCGGCTCTCGCCCGGGGTCAGGTGCGCGGGTTCGCCCATCGGTGAAAACAGGTGTGACTTGTCGTAGCACCCCATCACCCCGTGCCTGCCCACCACCCAGAATCGGTTGGCGAGGCCGCCGTCGCGGCTCTCCGTCTCCGAGATCAACGTTCCTCCGATGATCGCATTCCGGCGTGCCGCCACCCGGGCCAGCCCCTGCAGCACCTCGGGTGTCTGACGGGCAAGCGCCGGCCACTCGGCGTGCACATAGCCTGTCGTCCAGAGCTCAGGCAGCAGGAAGAGGTCGGCCTCGACTCCGGCGATCATGGCCTCGGCTTGCGCGACGTTCCCGGCCGGATCGCCGTCCCTGATCTCCATCTGCACCAGGGCGACGCGGAGGTCGTTTCTCACGCGGCCTCCAGGAGGCCCTTGGCCAACAGGGCATCGGCGGCCGCCCGGATCTGCGCGAAGGGCATGCCGGCGCGTTCCGCGATGTCGAGCAGGGAGTTGGAACCGTCCGAGTAGTTGAGCACCCAGAGCAGCGCGAACTCGAATCCGGGGAGATGCGCGGCCCCACCGGTGGCGCCGTACAGCCCGCGCTTGCCGAGCTGCGGCTCACCCTTGGGGCTGAGGTTCCGGAAGCGTCCATCACCTTCGAGAACGGCGAGTACGGTGCTCACCGCCGTGAGCGAGCCCTCGAGTGCATCTGGCTTCAAGAGGCTCAGGTTGTCCGCGGAGGTGTGGTACTCGGGATACTTGCCGTTCGGCGTACGCATGAAACAGCCCACGGCCAGGTTGAACCCCGGCGAGCAGTACTGCCGCTCGTCGTAGCCGTAGGGGACGAAGTCGGTGATGGTGTGCGGCCCCGTGTGCCGCAGGACATGGGTGACGGCGCGATCGATCGGCGCATCGCCCCGGCGGGAGCGTTTGTACGTGAAGGCCCCCGCATCGCCGACGCACGAGAGCACCAGTCCATGCTTGATGTGCGGCACGACGTCTTCGTGACCCGCGAGCCAGGAGATGGAACCGATGGTGCCGGGGATGAACAGGAAGCGGTAGGTGAAGCGGCGCCGGGGCTGGGCCGCCAGCTCCTTCGCCAGGGCCACCGCCACCGCCATGCCCGACAGGTTGTCGTTCGCGAGGGACGGGTGACACGAATGACAGGAGAGTAGCACCTCGTCCTTGGTCTCTCCGGGAATCACCAGCTCACCGTAGGAGAGCGAGCCCGGGGCGAGCGTGCTGTCAATCACGACCTCGTACTCGCCGTCCGGCAGGGCTTCGACCACCCGATGGGCCGCGCAAAACCCCCACGCTTCCGAGTAGTACGAAGTCCGGTACGGGACCCAGTCCGGGTGATCGGGCAGCGTGAAGAGGTGTGGCCGCAGCTCCGCGAGGGACATCTTTTTCCGGATCGGCGTGCTGTAGTTCAGGACGTGGAGGCTCAACCGCTTGAAGTCGATCACCCGCGTGCCCTTGGCGTCGGCGACGTACGCATCGCGGATGTTCCACTCCTTCGGAACGGTCCAGTCCAGAACCTGCGTCCCGCTCTTTACCTCGTGGATCTCGAGCGGCACGTGCTTCTGGAGCCGGCGCAGCGTCTCCCTCAAGCCCTCACCGGTGATGCTCCGGCAGATGGGATACAGGTCCGTCGCCAGGGCGTGCATCTCGGCGCCGTTCAGTGGGCCCTCGCCGGTACGAAGTCCGGGTAGTCCCGGTCCCGTTGGATCAGGACGGGGTCGGGAAGGGGCCAGGTGATGCCGAACGCGGGGTCATTCCAGCGGGCGCCACGCCCCGCTTCCGGGACGTAGGGGCTCGTCATCTGGTAATAGACGACCGTGTCATCCTCGAGCGTCTGGAATCCGTGGGCGAACCCCTCGGGGATGTAGAGGGCATTGTGATCGGCCGCGGTCAGGTTCACCCCGAAAGACTTGGTGTAGGTCGGTGAGGTGGGGCGCAGGTCCACGATCACGTCGTAGATCGCGCCCCGCTCACACCGCACCAGCTTGTTCTCGGCGTGCGGTGTCGCCTGCCAGTGCATGCCGCGCAGGGTGCCCTTCTTCAGGTTGTGGGACAGCGACGTCTGCGACACCCGCGTGTCGAGCCCCCGCGCCGCGAACTCCTCAACGCTCCAAACCCGCGCGAAGAATCCACGCGGGTCGGAGTGCGGTTCGAGCGCCACGACGAAAGCGCCCGCCAGCGGGGTCGGGGTGAACTTCACGTGACGAGAGCGCCCGCGTTGCGGTGCTTCGCGATGAGCGTGTCGGGCAGCTTCTGGAAGTCCGAGCCGCGCAGGTAGTCGCCGAGCGTAGTGCCGGTGCACCGCGAATCGATATTTGGAGCGCCGCGGCTTTGCTCGACGTCGTGCCGGTTGATCACCCGGAAGTCGATGCTCAGCCGGGTGCGCCCCGACGTGTTGTCTACCGTGGAGTGGAGCTGGGCCGCGGAGAAGAGCACGACGCCGCCCACGGGACAGACGACGCGGATCTGGGGATCGGGCTCGATCCCATCCAGCGCTTTCGGCTGTTTCCGCGTTTCGGTCTTGACGTTCTGCGACGCCAGCTTGCGACCCTCTTCGTTCCAGCGGTCGTAGTCGTACTCGTTGGACGAATTCCGGAGCGGTTCACTCCAGTACCGCGGATGGAACGCCATGGCGTTCTCCGGCTGGATGTCGTAGACGGGGAGCCACCAGTTCACCTGGGCGAAGGGCGCCGAGAACCACGTGTCGCGGTGCGGGTGGAACTGGTAGGCGAGGCCCGCGCGCATGTAGTCACCAGCCGCCATGGTCCGGAGCCGCGGCACGTCGAAGTAGGTCTGTTCGAGGTCGCACCCGAGCTCCGAGAAGAGCGCGCGGATGTGTTCCTTGGCCTTGGGGTGGTGAATGAATTGCGGCTTGATCCGGGCCAGGATCGCGTTGAAGTCCTCGACCTTCATGTAGTGCTGGGCGTCCCGCGGATCGTGGGGTGCGAAGGCTTCGACCACCATGTCGCGCGCGAGGGCGCAGAGGGCGAGGGACGCCTTCCGCGGCGAGTACACGATCAGCTGGCCCGCGTACAGCTCGGCGCGCCGCTGCTCGTCGTCGAAGTTCGGATCGACGTACACCGTGTTCATGGGACCCACGAGGCCTCCGGGGCTATGACAGGATCTGGGTAGTCGGGATCGGAACCACGCAGCGGCCACCCCACTCGCGCACGTAGGACAGCTGCGCCGCGATTTCGTCCTTCAGGTTCCAGGGCAGAATCAGGATGTAATCCGGCCGCGCCTTGGCGATGGCGTCCGGTTGCAGAATCGGAATGTGGGTGCCGGGCAGGTACTTCCCGTGCTTGTGCGGGTTCCGGTCCACGGTGAAATCGAGGAAGTCGCGCCCCACGCCACAGTAGTTCAGGAGCGTGTTGCCTTTGCCGGGGGCGCCATAGCCCACCACCCGCTTGCCCTGCCGCTTGGCGTCGATGAGGAAATCCAGCAGGGCCCGCTTGGTCTCCTCCACCTGGGCGCCGAAGCTCTTGTAGTAGCCGACCGTCGCGACCCCGGCCTTCTCTTCACGGGTGCGCAGCTCATCGACGCGCAGGCCGACGGGCTTCGACGCGTCTTCCTGGTGACGGCCGTAGATCCGCAGGGAGCCCCCGTGGGTGGGGAGCTCCTCGACGTCGAAGAGCGTCAGCCCATGCGCGGCGAAGATCTTCTCCGCCGTGATGAACGAGAAGTACGAGTAGTGCTCGTGATAGATGGTGTCGAACTGATTCTCGGCGACGAGCTTCAGGAGATGGGGAAACTCGATCGTGATCACGCCCTGGGGCGCCAGCAGGATCTTCATGCCCCCCACGAAGTCGTTGAGGTCCGGCACCTGGGCGAGGACGTTGTTGCCGAGGAGCAGGTCGGCGCGCTTGCCCTGCGCCACCAGCTCCCGGGCCGTCTGGACGCCGAAGAATTTCACCAGCGACGGCACGCCCTTTTCCTCCGCCACTTTCGCGACGTTCGCGGCGGGCTCGATGCCGAGGCAGGGGACTTTCCGGGCGACGAAATACTGGAGCAGGTATCCGTCGTTGCTCGCCAGCTCCACGACGAAGCTCCTGGTGCTCAGCCCGAACCGCGAAATCATCGCGTCGGTGTACTTCTCCGCGTGCGCGAGCCAGGAGGTCGAGTACGACGAAAAGTAGGCGTAGTCGGTGAAGATCTCTTCGCCGCCGACGTAGGCCTCGAGCTGGGCCAGCCAGCACTTGTCGCACACCCGGACGTGGAGCGGATAGAACGGCTCCATGCGGTCGAGCTGCTCGGCGGCGAGGAAACTCTCGCACAAGGGCGACATGCCCAGGTCCACGAAGGTGTGGGTCAGGGGCGTCGCGCAGAACCGGCACGACGGGGTGGTGACGCGCTGGATCATGTGATTCAGTTCCGCGCCCGCATGACGGGCTTCAGGGGACGCCCTTCGAGGTACTGCTCCGGACCATCTTCCAGCGCCCGCGCGTAGATGCCGAGTGCCGCATCCACGGCGTCGATGGTGCGGTCGATGTCTTCGTCGGTGTGCGAATAGCTGACGACGAAGGACGGGCCGATGACGCCCCGCTTGATCAGCTCCTGCATGAAGAGCGCGCGATAGGACTGGGACGGACGGCCATCGCGGTCGCGGGTGGCGAACACCAGGTTGCAGGGGCGGCCGAGGACTTCGACGGACGACGCGACGCCGTGAGCGGTGGTGGCTTCGCGGACGCCGCTGCGCAGCCGATTGCCGCGGGCGTACATCGTGTCGATCACGTCCTCGTGCTGGTAAATGCGCATCGTCTCGACCGCGGCGGCGAGGGCGTGGGTCTCCGCGCCGTGCGTCGTGGAGAGCAGGAAGACGCGCTCCCCGGTGTGCTCGAGGCCGCCCAGGCGCATGATGTCCCGGCGGCCGGCCAGGGCCGCGAGGGCGAAGCCGTTGGCGATGGCTTTGCCGAACGTCGAGAGATCGGGCGTCACACCATAGAGGCCCTGGGCACCCGCGTTGTGCCAGCGGAACCCGGTGATCATTTCGTCGAGGACGAGCAGGGCACCGTGCTCGTGGCAGATCGCCTTCAGGCCTTCGAGGAATCCGTCCGCGGGCTCGACGCTGGTCGCGGCCTCGAGGATGCAGCACGCGATGCGCGACGGATGCGCGGCGAACATCGCCCGCACGCTGTCCAGGTCGTTGTACTTGAAGGAGACGGTGAGCGCCTTGATGGCCGCCGGGATGCCGGCAGACATCGCGGTGGTGCCGATGAACCAGTCATCGGTCGAGAAGAAGGGCTGATCTCCGCAGATGGCGACCAGGTCGCGGCCCGTATACGCGCGGGCGAGCTTCACCGCCGCCGTCGTCACGTCGGAGCCGTTCTTGGCGAACTTCACCATCTCGGCGCCCGGAATCATGCCGAGGAAGGACTCCGCACATTCGACTTCGAGAGGGGCGGGGCGCGTGAAGTTGGTCCCGTCCCGCATGGCGCGATACGCCGCATCGACAACGCTCGGATATCCGTGCCCGAGCGCCACGGCGCGAAGACCCATGCCGTACTCGATGTACTCGTTCCCGTCCACATCCCACACGTGGCACCCCGACCCGCGCGCGATGAAGCCGGGCGCCTGGACCGGATACTGATCATCCCCCTTCGAGTAGGTGTGGGCACCACCCGGGATCACGGCATGAGCGGCGGCCTGGAGCTTGCGAGACCTGGCGAACGACTGGGCCGCCGGCGCCTCGGGGGCCGTGGAAGGGTGCATTGGGGGCGGTTCTCGCAAAATGGGGTCTCCGGTCCGTCGTTTGAGGGGCGCGGGGGCCGGTAGTGCAGTTTCCAGGCCAATCGTTATGATATGCCAGATCGGAAGATAGCCCCATTCGGGAGGACGTGGTGTGGCGGTAGCGCAACAATATCCGATTGCGGATTTCGGATTGCGGATTGGGACGCCGGGGTCCGCTCGCCCGAATCCGCAATCCGCAATCGCCAATCCGCAAGTGATCAGGGAACGTGATGTCTGAGGCGTTCGACGTCGTCGTGGTCGGAGGCGGGATCGTCGGCTGCGCGACCGCGCTGGCCCTGGCGAAGGGCGGCCGATCAGTCACCGTCCTCGAGTCCGAGTCGCGCTTGGCCGCCCATCAGAGCGGTCACAACTCGGGCGTCATGCATTCGGGGCTCTACTACCGCCCCGGAACCCTGCGCGCTCGATTGTGCCGCGAGGGCCTCGCCGCCATGGCGCAGTTTTGTGACGAGGAGCGCATTCCCTATCGCCGATCGGGGAAGGTGGTCGTGGCGACATCGGCGGCCGAGCTGCCGGCGCTGGCGACTCTGGAAGAACGCGGTCGTGCCAACGGGCTCACGGGGCTCACCCGGCTCGAGGGCGATGCCCTGAGAGAGCACGAGCCCGCCGTCCGCGGCGTCGCGGGGCTGTGGGTGCCGGAGACCGGCGTGGTGGATTACGGCGCCGTGACGGTCGCGATGGGGAAGCGGCTCACGTCCTTGGGAGCGACGGTCACGACGGGTGCTCGCATGACCGCCCTTCGGCGCGACAACGGGTCCCAGGTGGTCGAGACCACCGCCGGTCCCGTACGGGGCCGGATGGTGGTGACGTGCGGTGGGCTCCAGGCGGACCGGCTGGCGCGGCTCTGCGGGGTGGACCCGGGTGTGGCAATCGTCCCGTTTCGCGGCGAGTACTACGAGCTCAAGCCGGAGCGGCGGGATCTGGTGAAGAGTGCCATCTATCCCGTTCCGAATCCGGCGCTTCCATTTCTTGGCGTGCACTTCACCCGGCGCATCAATGATCAGGTGGATGCGGGGCCGAATGCAGTGCTGGCCTGGTCGCGTGCCGGGTACACCCGCAGTGACGTCAGTCTGCGGGACCTGGCCGAGGCGTTTCAGTTCCCGGGGTTCTGGCGGATGGTGATGCGGCAATGGCGGACGGGAGTGAACGAGCTGGTCCGGTCATATTCACGGACGCTCTTCGCCCGCGCGCTCGCCCGGCTGGTGCCCGACGTTCTGCCCCAGGACCTCGTGCCGGCGGGAAGCGGCGTGCGGGCGCAGGCCCTGGATCGTGAGGGGAAGCTGCTCGACGATTTCCATATAGTAGAAGGGGAAGGCTCACTGCACGTCATCAACGCGCCGTCCCCGGCAGCCACCGCGTCCCTCGCGATCGGGAAAGAAATCGCGTCCCGAGTCGAGAAACGACTGTTGTGAAGCGGGAAACGGGAAGCCCTAAAGGACTCCCTGACGGTCGCGGGAAGCGGGAAACGTGAAAATCCTGCATGTGACGGCACCGGCGCCCGTCGGTGGGCTCGAGCGCGTCGTCCTCGGCCTCACGTCGGGCCTGAAACAGGCGGGACATGAGCCCCGCGTCGCCGCCATTCTCGACCCGGGCGTCACCGACCATCCGCTGGTCCGGGCACTGGAGACGGCGGGTGTGCCGGTGCACCCCGTCCACGTGGCGGGCCGGCAGTACGGCATGGAGCGCTCCCGTATCGAAGAGATCGGCAAGGTCCATGGCGTCGAGGTGATGCATACCCACGGCTACCATCCCGACGTCATCGATGGTCCTGTGGCCCGTCGCCTGGGGATCCCGGTGGTGTCGACGGTCCATGGCTTCACGGGGGGCGGCTGGCGAAATCGCCTCTACGAATGGCTGCAGATTCGAGCCTATCGGCGCTTCGGCGGTGTCGTCGCCGTATCCCTCCCGATCGTTGATCGTCTCACCAAGGGTGGCGTGCCGGCGGCACGGATTCACCATCTTCCCAACGCGTGGGTGGAGATGCCGGACGCGCGGCCCGCGGACCGGACCACAGCGCGGGAAACACTGGGTGTGTCCCGGGGAGGGGCGCGCATCGGTTGGGTGGGGCGGATGTCCCTCGAAAAGGGCCCCGACGTCATGATCGACGCGCTCGCCCGCTTGAAGCGCTCGCACGTCCACCTCTCGATGATCGGCGATGGACCCGCTCTCAAGCAGGCCCAGGCGCGGGCGAAGGAGTTGGGGGTCGAGGGCCAGGTGACGTGGCATGGTCTCGTGCCTGATGCCGGCCGCCTGCTGGCGGCCTTCGACGTCGTGGTTTTGAGCTCCAGAACCGAGGGAACGCCGATTATTCTCTTCGAGGCGGTGGCGGCCCGGGTGCCGGTCGTGACCACGGCGGTCGGCGGAATTCCTGCAGTCGTCACGGACCGGGAGGCAGTACTGGTGCCTTCCGAAGACCCCGCGGCGCTGGCGCAGGGCATCGCGCGCGCCCTGGATGACAAGGCGGGCGCCCTGGCGCGGGCGACGGCCGCCTCGGAGCGGGTCGCGTTCAAGTTCGCCGTGGGTCCGTGGATCGAACGGCACGTGCAGCTCTACTCGAGTCTCGGGGGCGGATCGCGATGACCACCGGCTGGTGGCTGGTAGGGATCGGGGCGGGGCTCGCGGTCTACTCGTACCTGGCGTATCCAGCGCTCGTGGCCCTGATCGGCTCGATCAGGCCTGCCCCCCGGCGCCCGGCGCCCCCCCACGAATGGCCCCTGATCAGCATCACCGTGCCCGTCTACAACGAAGCGCTCCACATCCAGCGGAAGCTCGAGAAGATCCTCCAGTGGGATTATCCCGCGGAGCGCCGGCAGATCCTCGTGATTTCGGACGCCTCGACGGACGACACCGACAAGATCGTCGGCGGCTTTCAGGCGCGAGGCGTGGAGCTGGTGCGGTTGCCAAAACGTGGAGGGAAGACCGCCGCGGAGAACGCCGCCCTGCCGCACCTCCGGGGGAGCATCGTCGTGAACAGCGACGCGTCCATCGAGGTGCCTCCGCAATCGCTCAAGGCACTGATCACCTGGTTCTCGGATCCGACGGTGGGTGTGGCGTCGTGCCGCGACGTGAGCGTTTCGAGTACGGCGCAGGAAGGGAATCAGGGCGAGTCGGGCTATGTGGGCTACGAGATGGGCGTCCGCCGGCTCGAGACCCGTGCCGGCGGCATCGTGGGCGCGTCCGGATGCTTCTACGCGATCAGGGTCCACCTCCACCAGCATCTCGTGCCCGAGGCGCTCTCCCGCGACTTCGCCGCGCCGCTCGTCGCGCGGCGCTACGGGTTCCGGTCCGTCTCCGTGGAAGAGGCCATCGCCTTCGTGCCGCGAACGACCTCACTGCGCCGTGAGTACTCCCGGAAAGTGCGGACGATGACCCGGGGCCTAGAAACCCTCTTCTTCCACCGCGGGCTCCTCAATCCGTTCAAGTACGGCCTGTTCGCGTGGGAGCTGTGGAGCCACAAGCTGATTCGCTGGTTGGTGCCCTGGGGTGGCGTCATGGTCCTCACCGGACTGGCGCTCATGGCCCCCTCGGCCCTGTGGGCCCGCGTTCTGCTCGTGGCGGGTGGTGCGGGAGTGGCCACGGGGATCCTGGGGTGGTTCTGGCCGGCGGAGAAGCGGCTGCCGAAACTCCTGGCGATCCCGACCTACGCGCTGGCGGGGAACGTCGCGGCGTTGCAGGCCTGGATCGGTGCTCTCCGGGGAGATCTGAATCCCATTTGGGAGCCGACGAGGCGCCCGGCGCCGAGGCCGTCGGGGAGTTAACCACTCCCACTTTTTTTTCTAGAAAGTGGCGCGCGCAGGGAAGGGGGTTAGGAGGGCAGGGCCTGATACAGCTCGCCGATCACGCGTTGAGCCTGCTCCGACGCAAGCTTCCAAGCTCCGTCCTCATCCCCTCCGACCACCGGCACGATGATGCGCACCAGCGCTTCGTCACTTCTTCGCCGCAACGCCGCATCCCGCAGCAGCTGCCATTTCACGAGATACTCGTTCGACGCGACCCGCCCGCGGCCCTGATACCAGTAGAGCACGAGCGCCCGCTCCTCGTGGTTCTGGAGCAGGTACCGGTTCACGGGCGCCGGGCCCTCCGGGGTGCTCAGGACTTCCGTGCGAGATGACAGGGGCTCCCATCCCGATCCCGGCAGGCAGTTCTTGGGGGAGTGGATGGTCCGGCCCTGCGTCTGGTGGTCGTAGTAGCCGATGTAGAGAGTAAAGGTGTGCGCGAGCGACGTGTCTCCCGGAATGAAGTAATCCCGGAGGAGATACGCGTTCGGGGACGCCACCTTCAGCTCTTCAGTGGTGAGCGCCTGAGTTCTGCCGATGAAGCGGTCCACGGTATCGTGGATCACCGACGGCAGCGGTACCCGAAGCGGCGGGCGGAGGTCGGAGCGCAGGCCGGTGGTGGCCAGAACGCCGGCGCCCAGTGCGATCGCCGGGAGCCAGGGACGCACGATCACGCGGTGTGCCTCCCGCGCCGGCGCTCCAGGTAATGGAGCACCCAGGCGAACCCTGCGAGGATCACAAAGGCGACCACGAAGATGGCCCACCCCTCCGAGAGGTGCAGGAATCCTTCCGCGAGCTTCGGATCGACGAAGAACACCAGGAATCCGGTCAGAAAGATCCGGATACCGTTCAAGAGCATGGCGACCGGGATGGCGGCGAGGACCAGGATGGCCCGGCCCCACACGGTGGCGAGCCAGAGTCCCCCCGCCAGCACGCCGAGCGAGATCAGCGCCGTGAGCGAGTGAAGCCCGCTGCACGCTTCGGTGACGAACAGGTCGCGCCCTGGCAGATGGATGACGTTTCCGGTCAGTGCCACCGGTACGTGGCGGGACGCGAGCATGTGGGCGCCGAGCTGGGAGGCCTTGAACTGCAACGGAAGGGCGAGGGAACCAAGGATGACGGCGGGCAGGGGGATGGACAGTGCGACCAACCCGAGGGGCAGCCACCATTTCCTGATCTGAGCCAGACCCAGGAAGTAGACGATGACGCCGCAGAAGGCCCCCAGCATCGCCGCGCGCTGCGTGAACAGCTCCGCGGCCAGCCCACCGAGGTATCGGAGCGCCACGGCGCCCACGATCACAACGAGGCCGAGGACGGGTTGCGGCGTGGGGGACGGGGTGCGTCCCGCGCGCCATCCGAGCCAGAGCGCCAGCGGGAAAAGCAGCAGGCCATGCCCGGCGTCCGGGTCAGTCCACCAGTCGTGTGCCAGGGATGTGAACGGTTGGGCGAACAGGATGACAAAAAAGAGGGCGGCGACTCCCAGCGGGGCGAATGAGCGCCAGTCGTGCTTCGAGGGCAGGGTCGTCGCGGTCATGCGAGTAAACCTACTAGAACTCCGGGCTCGCGCCCGGGGTCATGAAAACCAGCTATGGATGTACATAACCCCTGGCGCAAGCCAAGGGTTAAAACAAATTCGGCGGCCGTTAGGGCCGCCGAATTCGGGCAGACGGACTGGTGCGGCAAGATATTGATCCTTACCAGGCACCCTTCCGGAAGACGATCACCGGCACCGTCTGGAGCATGATCTTGCAGTCTTCGGCGAAGGACTGACGCCGGATGTACTCGAGGTCGAACTGGACCTTCCGCCGCACGTCGTCGACCGAGTTGTCATAGTGCTGGTTCACCTGCGCCCAGCCGGTGATGCCGGGGCGGACGCGCTGGCGGACCTGATAGCCATGCACCTGCGTACGCAGATCGTCGAAGATGCGGGGCTGCTCGGGACGCGGACCCACCACGTTCATGTCGCCGACGAGCACGTTGAACAGCTGCGGCAGCTCATCGAGCCGGTACTTGCGGAGGATCTTCCCGATCGGCGTCACCCGTGGATCGTCCGGACGGGCCCACACCTGGGCGTCCGCGCCGACTTCGACCACGCGCATGGTCCGGAACTTATAGATCTTGAAGGGCCGGCCACCCTGATCCTGCGAACGGCGGGGGTGCACCGCGCGGACCTTGGGGTCGCGGCGGTCGAGGCCAATCCGGGTCTGCGTGTACATCACGGGACCGCGGCTCGTCAGCTTGACCAGCGCCGCGACCAGCAGCATGACCGGCGCAGCGAGCACCAGCCCCACGGCCGCTGCCAGGATGTTCAGGACCCGACGGGGCCGCTCCCGGTCAGCTTCGTGGAAAATGCTGTCATGCGGATCCCCCTTCGCGGCCGCAGTGCGGGGCGCACGGCGCGGAGCGATCGAACGAGCGGGGGCCGAAACCGGAGCGGTTGCGGTGTAGGCGTCGGCAGCAGTGGCCGCGGAACTGGTGAGTCGAGTCATCTCGGGGAAGCACTAAGGCAAGGGGCGTGCGCCGACGTGCCCGAATCCCCAGATTCGTTAAACTATTGTGATATAATCACTTACTGATATGTAACCCGTTACTCCAGAGTTACATTTGTGGCAGGTCGGCGCCTGTTGTGGAGTGTCTGCGACAGTGGGTCGCAGCGGGTAGGGGGAATCCGTTACGCACTTTGCTCAGAATTGTTGCGCAGGCGGCAGGTTGATCTCGAAGTAAAACCGCGTCCCCCAGTCGGGCCGCGACTCGACCTTCAGCTCCCCCCCCATCGCCTCGACGATCCGGCGGCAGATGGCGAGCCCCAGGCCAGTCCCCGAGAGGTAGTACGAGCGCCTTCCCCCAGTCCGCCGGAAGGGCTGATAGAGGTTGTTCACGACCTCGGGATTGATCCCCTTGCCGGTGTCCCGGACCGAGAACTCGACCCGGTACCGGTCAGTCGCGCGGCAGACCAGCTCGACGAACCCCTCTTCCGTGAACTTCAGCGCGTTGGACGTCAGGTTCAACAGCACCCGCGAGAGCGCCAGATGATGGCCGCGGCGGTGGTCGGTGGGCGGCGGCAGGATCCGCACCTTCAGCCGTTTTTCCTCGGCGATCGGCCGCACGATGTCCCGCACCGACTCGAGGATCTCCGTGATGGAGAAGGGTGCTTCTTCCTGATCGAGGAGGCGGTCGCCACCGCGCACGAGCTCGATCAAATCCGACGCGAGAGACGAGAGCCCCAGGGCCGCTCCATACACGAGACCCAGCTGGCGGCGCTGAAGGTCATTCACCTCGCCGCTCTGCCCGCGCTGGAGCGTCTCGGCCAGGAAGAGAATGGAGGTCAGGGGTGACCGCAGGTCGTGGGCGACTTCCACCAGCAGCTCATGCCCCTCGGGTCCCGCGAGGCGCGAGGTGAAATACCGGGCCCAGTCGGGCTCGACCTGCTCCCGAACCGCCTCGATGGCGGTGAGGACGCGAAGGAGCTGCTCGTGCGGAACGACCGCGGGGTCGAGTGCCCGCCGGATGACCGTGGACCGCAGCAGATCCACGAGCCGCCGTCCAAGCGTCGACACTGAAGTTCCGGAGAGGGGCTTGGTGGCTCCACCCAGCCGGGCCGCGACCGCCTCCGAGACCTCCTGGAGGACGTCCACGATGTCGCGGGGATCGGTGGCCTCGCCGTACTGATCGCGCCAGGACGACGTGACTTCGTGTGCGGCGTCCCGAACGATCAGAACGCCCAGGTCTTCCCGTAGCTCAGGTGGCCGAGCCGCGGGATTCTGCCCGGGGTTCGAAGGGGTCGGGGAGGGGCGTGCTTCGCGAACGGTCACGCGTCGCTGGATGAAGCGATGGAGCCGCGTTGCAGACCGTGGCGTTCCATCAGCCGGTAGAGCGTGGTGCGGTCCACCCCCGCGATGCGGGCGGCGCGCGACATGTTGCCGTCGGCGTGGTTCACGAGCCAGGTCAGGTACCGGCGCTCGAACTCCGCGATCAGGCGGTCGCGGGCCACGTGATAGCTCTCTTCATGCTCCCCGATGGCGGGGATCAGGGCCTCCGCGCCTCGCGAAATGGGCGCGGACGACGCCCCCGCGGCGGATTCCCCGCTACCGAGCGGAATCTGGTCGGGCTGAATCTCCGAACCCGGCTCGAGCATCACGACGGTGTGCTCGACCACGTTCTGCATCTCGCGCACGTTGCCGCGCCACGGGTGCGACTGCAGGGCACGCAGCGCCCCCTCCGTGAACTTCGGAGGCGCGCCGGCGCCGGGCGAGTGCCGGGCCCAGTAGTGCTGCAGGAAGAAGTTCGCGAGCACCGGAATGTCTTCCTTCCGGTCCCGGAGCGGCGGAATGTGAATCGGGACGACGTACAGCCGGTAGTAGAGATCCTCGCGGAGTGTCCCTTCCTTCACGCACTGCTCGGGATCCCCGTTCGTCGCCGCGATGAAACGCACGTTCACCACCGCATCCGTGTGCTCCGATCCCACGCGCCGCACCACGCCGTCCTGAATGACACGGAGGAGCTTGGCCTGGGTCGGCTTCGGCATCTCGAGGAGCTCGTCCATGAAGAGCGTCCCGCCATTCGCGGTCTCGAGCAGGCCCGGCTTGTCGCGGAGGGCGCCGGTGAACGCGCCCTTCACGTGGCCGAACATCTCGGACTCGAGGAGCCCTTCCGGCATCGCCGCGCAGTTGATCGGCACGAAGGAGCGCGCGGAGCGGCGGCTGTGCTGATGGATGAACTGGGCGAAGAGCTCTTTTCCGGTCCCGCTCTCGCCGGTGAGGAGCACCGACGCGTCGGTCGGCGCGACCTTGCGCGCCAGCTCGATGGCCCGGCGGAACGCGGGCGAGATCCCGAGCACGGTGACTTTTTCGCTGTTGCCGTGCGAGCGCTCGATCTCGGTCTGCAGCTCCTTCGATTCGCGCGCCACCCGGACCGCGTGGGCCGCCCGGCCGATCAGGATCTGGAGGTGCGTCGCCGAAAACGGCTTGGGGAGATAGTCCCACGCACCGGCTCGCAGGACCTCCACCGACGATGCGACGGTGGGATTCCCGGTGATGACGATGACGATGATGTCTTTTTGGAGATCGACGGCGGCCTTCAGGACTTCGAGTCCCGAGACCGGCTCCATGTAGAGGTCGCAGAGTACGATGTCGAAGGGCTGCCGCTTGAGGCGCTCGATGGCCTCACCGCCCGAGGAGCAGGACGTGACGTTATAGCCCTCGTGCTCCAGGACGGTGACGCACGACTCCCGCAGGGTGCGCTCGTCGTCGACCACCAGCAGGCGAAGCTTGGCCCGCTCTTCGGGGGAGACAGAGACGAGGTCAGCGACGTTGCCGCCCGGGGCGGCGCCGGCGGTCGTCGCTCGGCTCCTTCCCGGAACTCCTGGGGTACGCACTATCTTCTGGCCTTCCCTAGATTTGGTGACGGCGATAGGGCCTGGGGGAGACTGTCGCCGAGACGCACAATAATGGTCGTCTCGTTGCAAGGACGCAACAGTCCAGCGTACCAAGACCGTCACGGCGGGCTCAGGCGGCCTCGGTACCGGCTTTGCACTTGGACTTATACTTTGTGAACCCCATCGACTTCCCGGAAGACTCAGGACGAATGTCCAACGAGCTGGTTCCGCAGGATCAGCCACCGTCCAGCCCTAACGCCCTCGCGTCGGCGCAGCGGTTTACCCCCGCCGCCGGGGCCGGATTTGACCCCTATGGCGCCCCCGCTGAAGAGCAGGGGGTGGACCTGTCGCGGTACCTGGCTGCCGTCAAGCGCTACAGCTGGCTCGTCGCGGTCGTGACGATCGGCTGCGTCGCCGGCGCCTTCGGTGTGACGAAGATCGTCAGGCCCAAGTATCTCGCGAAGGCGACCATCTGGATCCAGGGCGAAGACCCGTCGTCGCACGTGGCCGGCCCCATCTCGGCCGGGGGCCTCCTCCCGTCGGGTGGGTTCGTCAATCTGCTCCGCTCCTTCATCGTGCTCGACGAAGCCGTGAAGCGCACGCGCATGTACCTCTCGCCGGCGCCCGGCACCGACACGACCGTCTTCAACGGCCTCACCATCGGTGACCGGCTCCGTCCCGGGAGATACAAGCTCACCATCGCTCCGGACGGGAAGCTGTTCCAGCTGGCCACCGAGTCCGGGCAAAGCATTCAGACGGGCCAGCTCGGTGTGGATTCCATCGGCAACGTCATCGGCCTCCAATGGGTCCCGGTCGCGGCCGCATTCCATCCGGGGCAGGTCGTGTCGTTCGGGGTGAGCATGCCGCGCGACGCGGCGACCGTGCTGGCGGGTGCCATCGGCGTCCAGATGGACGAGAACGGGATGTTCATGACCGTCTCGTACACGGGGGCCGACCCGGTCCGCGCCGCGGCGATCGTCAACGCCGTGGTGGACCGCGAAGTGGAAGTCGCGGCGGACTTGAAGAAGGCCAAGCTCACCGAGCTGAACAAGATCCTCGAGGACCAGCTCAACAAGGCGCAGGCGAACCTCACGGCCGCCGACAACGCGCTCGAATCATTCCGGGTGCACACGGCGACGCTGCCGTCCGATCAGGGCACCCCCATCGCGCCGGGCATTCAGATGACGACGAACCCCGCGTACGCGACCTTCTTCCAGAAGAAGGTCGAGCGCGAGTCGCTGCGCTCGGACCGGGCGTCCATCATGCGGATCCTGAACCAGTCGTCGGACTCCGGCATCTCGGTGGACGCGATGATGGTGATCCCGTCCGTGAACGGCTCCACGGAGCTCAAGGCCGCGCTCGGCGAGCTGACCAACAAGGAAGCGACCCTGCGGGGCCTGCGGACCAAGTACACGGACGCCACGCCGATGGTGGCGGCCGCGGCCTCCGAGGTGGACTCGCTCGAGCGCCGCACCATTCCCCAGCTGGCCCTGGCGCTCGTGTCCGACATGGACACCCGCGCCCGCACGCTTGACGCCGATCTCGGCCAGGCGGCCACGGACCTCCAGCAGATCCCGGCGCGCACGATCGAGGAGCAGCGCCTGTCGCGCCAGCAGGTGATCGCGGCGACGCTCTACACGAGCCTCCAGCAGAGCTACGAGCAGAACCGGCTCGCGGAGCTGTCGTCCGTGCCCGACGTGCGGTCCCTGGATCGCGCCATGACGCCGCGCTCGCCGATCTCCAACTCCGCGTCCAAGATCCTGGTGATGGGCTTCGTCGCCGGGGTGGGCCTCGGGCTCGCCGGCGCGATCCTGCTCGACCGGATGGACCCGCGGGTGCGCTATCCCACGCAGGTCACGACCGAGCTCGGTCTGCCGATTCTCGGCACGCTGCCTCGCGTTTCGAAGGGGTCGGGCGCCAACTCGGACGAGATGGCGCACGTCATCGAGTCCCTGCGGTCAATCCGGCTCAATCTGTCCCACGCGCATGGCGCGGCGGGCCCGCTCCTCCTCACGATTTCGTCGCCCGGCTCAGGGGACGGCAAGTCGTTCCTGTCGTCCAACCTGGCGATCGCCTTTGCCGACGCGGGGTTCAACACCCTCCTGATCGACGGCGATCTCCGGCGTGGCGGCTTGCATCGCGTCCTGAAGGGCTCCCGGACGCCCGGGCTCACGGACTATCTCGGCGGGACGGCGACGCGCGAGGCCGTGATCCAGACGACCCCGTATCCCCAGCTCTGGTTCATCGGCGGCGGCACGCGCAAGCAGACCGCCCCCGAGCTCCTCGGCACGCCCGCGATGCGGGAGCTGGTCTTGAGCCTCCGCTCCAATTACCAGGTGATTCTGATCGACAGCCCGCCCCTGGGCGCGGCCGTCGATCCGTTCCTGCTGGCGACGCTGACCGGCAACCTCGCCGTAGTGCTCCGCACCGGTGCCACGGACCGCCAGCTCGCCCGCGCCAAGCTCGAGATGATGGACCGCCTGCCGGTGCGCATCCTCGGCGCCGTCCTCAACGACGTGAAGGCCGAGGGCGTGTACCGCTACTACGGCTACTTGGCGGGCTACGAGGCGGAAGAGGAACGGAAAGCAGGGAAGGACCCGCGGCAAATCGCGACGCCCGCGGGCACGTAGAAGAACGGTCCCTTCGCTGCGCTCAGGGCAAGCTCTTCGCGCGCGCCGAGCTCTGATGTGCAACGGATGGGGTCCTTCGCTCGCGCTGCGCGCTCGCTCAGGATGACAAGCGCTGCCCGTTTTGAAGAAGGATAGAAATGGAAGAGGGGATGCCCGGACGAGCATCCCCTCTTTTTTTATTTCATTTGAGCGAGCAAAGTCTGTCATCCTGAGCGCCGCAGGCGCGAAGGACCCCGCTCAGGCTGCCTCGACGCTCCTGCGAAGGACCCCGCTCAAGCTGCCTCGACGCTAGTTGGTAGCCGCCGTCCCCGGATCATACCGCTGGAACGGCCCCGCGCTCTCGTTGCTCCGCACCTGCCGGAGCGCTGCCGTCGCGCGCACGAGGAGATCAACGGGCTCGACCGGCGTGGCGTGGAGATCGGCGACACCCTCGAAGCCCGCGCGGAGCTTCACGGAAGACATCCGGGCGCTCTTGCGCGTGTCCACGGCGTCGGCAAGGCGCTCCGCGAGTCGCATGGCACCCTCGGCGTCCGTCGCGGGAGCGATCACCGCGAACTCCGAGCGGCCCAGACGTCCGATGACGTCGGACGTGCGCGCGGTGACCTGGAAGGCCTGCGCGACGATCTCGAGTGCCTCCGCGAGCGCCGAGTTGTCCGTAGAGCTCTCGGCGCCATCGGCGCCGATCGCATCCACACCGATCACGACACACGCGAGGCCGGTCTTCCGGCGGAACGCTTCAGCGCCCACTTCGCGCGCGCGCCGGGCGAGGCCGCGCACCGAGTAGAAGCCGGTGGTGCGGTCAACCAGGCCCTCTTCGCGCAGGGCGTCCGATTCGGTCTTGGCTTGCACGAACGCCTGCAGCTTGAGGAGAAATTCTTCGGCGTCGAGCGGAAGCGAGAGCACTTCCCACGCGCCGGCTTGCAGGGCTTTGAGGCGATCGGCTTTGGCGGGGTGGCCCGCCGAGATCATCAGGATCGGCGTCGCCGGTGTGACGAGGCGCTGCTCGCGCAACGAGCGGCACACCGCCCGGCCATCCTGATCGGGGAGCCGCAGATCGAGGATGACGACGTCGGGCTGGCCCGCGTGCGCGCGCTCCAGCACTTCCTTCCCGTTGTACGCGCGAAGCACGGCGTATCCGTGGGGACCCAGGATGCTCTCGATGGACCGGATAGACCACTCCTGGTCGCTACCGATGAGCGCAAGCGGGGGTCGGCCTGCGGGCGTCGTAGGCGGCACCAATACATCCTCTGTTCTAGGGCGGGCACACGTTACAGAGCGTTTCTTCTTCGCACAACAATGCACGAGTCGTGCGCGAGGGAGGCAAAATGCAAATCGTTTAGCAACAATAGTTTATGGCACAAAGCGGCCGTGAGGTTTCGGCGGATGCGCTGCACATACACCACAAGTCCCCCCGCCAATTGACGCGGATACGCCACTCCGCGCGGGTCGTTCAGTTGGCCCTAACGCCTTGCGCAACGGCTCGTTAGCGGCACGTTCACCCCCCTTCGGAAATGGGTCCCAATCTTGTTATCACCCCAAGTATCACCTTGGGAGGAGTTCGGATGACCTGCAGCGATTGCCAGACGAAAGGGCGGTGGGGTTCGCGCGCGACGGGTCGTCGCGACCGCGCCGTCGAGCTGCTCCGAAAACTGATCTGCTCCTCCTGTGGCCGTTTGTTGCCGGCTCCTAATTCGACCGACCGCTTGCTCTCCACGCTCGCCGGTCTTTCCCGCTTTGGCCTCGCCCCTGAAGGCCGTCCCGTTCTCGCGTTGAGCCGTGCAGGCCGTCCCGGCCGTACCGTCCGGGGAGGTGCCTGATGTGCGGCATCGTAGGGTACGTGGGCACGCGTGAAGCGGCGCCGATTCTCCTCGAAGGGCTCTCGCGCCTCGAGTATCGCGGGTATGACTCTGCCGGCATTGCGATTCAGAACGGCAAAGGCGTCGTCACCCGCAAACTCGTGGGCCGCGTCGCCGGGCTGCGCCAGCTCATCGCCGCCGAGCCGGTGCATGGCACGTCGGGGATCGCGCACACGCGCTGGGCGACGCACGGGGCGCCCAACACGCAGAATGCCCACCCGCACGGCGACTGTACCGGCAAGGTCGCGCTGGTCCACAACGGGATCATCGAGAACGCGCCCGCGTTGCGCGCGCGGCTCGAGCGCGAGGGCCATCATTTCCGCACCGAGACCGACACCGAGACGCTCGCGCATCTGATCGAGGAGTCCGAAGGCAACACGCTCGAAGAACGCGTGATCGCCGCGCTGGCCAACGTCGAAGGGACGTACGGCATCGCCGTCATGACCTCCGACGAGCCGGGCAAGGTCGTGGCGGCACGCCGCGGCTCGCCGGTCCTCCTGGGCATCGGCGAGAACGAGCTGTTCATCGCGTCCGACGCGTCCGCGGTGCTCGAGCACACCCGGTCGGTGGTCTATCTCGACGACGGCGACATCGCGATCCTGATGCCGGGCGAGTATCACATCATTGACGCCGAGTCGCACGTCCAGCTGCGCAGTGTGGACGAGCTGTCGTGGGACCTCGAGGCCATCGAGCAAGGTGGCTACGACCACTTCATGCTCAAGGAGATCCACGAGCAGCCCCAGACGGTCGAGAGCACGCTCCGCGGCCGGCTCCTCCTGTCGGAGGGCACGGCGCGGCTCAACGGCTTGAACCTGGATACCGACGCCTGCCAGGAGATCCGCCGCATCGTCATCGTCGCGTGCGGCACCAGCTGGCACTCAGGCCTGGTCGGCCGCCACATCATCGAGGAGCTGGCCGGCATTCCGGTGGACGTGGAATACGCGTCGGAGTACCGGTACAAGAAGCAGATCCCGGCGCCCGGCACCCTCGCCATCGCCATTTCGCAGTCCGGTGAGACCGCCGACACCCTCGAAGCCATGCGGGCGGCACGCGCCGCCGGCGCGCGGGTGGTCGGCATCGTGAACGTGGTGGGGTCCACCATCGCGCGGGAATCCGATGGCGGCATCTACCTGCACGCCGGGCCGGAAATCGGCGTCGCTTCCACGAAGGCCTTCACCTCCCAGATCGTGGCGCTCTCCCTGCTCGGCCTGTACCTCGGCCGGCAGCGCGGCCTCTCGCTCGAAGTGGGACGGGACTTCGTCTGCAAGCTTTCCCAGCTGCCCAAGCTCGTCGCGCAAACGCTCCTGCTGGACGACGAGATCAAGGTGCTGGCGGAGCGGTTCGTCGAGGAGCGGAATGCGCTGTATCTGGGGCGGGGGGTCAACTTCCCGGTCGCTCTGGAAGGGGCGCTGAAGCTCAAGGAAATCAGCTACATCCACGCCGAGGGGTATCCGGCGGCCGAGATGAAGCATGGGCCGATCGCGCTGATCGACGAGAACATGCCGGTGATCTTCGTGGCGCCGCATGACGCCGTCTACCAGAAGGTCCTGTCCAACATGCAGGAGGTCCGGGCCCGTGGCGGCCGGATCGTGGCCATCACGAGCCAGGGGAACGGGGACCTGTCCGGGTTGGTCGAGCGGCAGCTCCCGGTGCCGGTGACGGCCCCTCTCCTGTCACCCGTTCTGACGGCGATTCCGCTCCAGCTGCTCGCTTATCACGTGGCCGTGTTGCGGGGTTGTGACGTGGACCGGCCCAGAAACTTGGCGAAGAGCGTGACGGTCGAGTAAATTCGACTCCATGCAGAAGGCTTCGTTCTTCCTCGGCGCCGCGCTGGTCCTGTTGGCCGGACGCGGCGCTTTCGCGCAAGGTCCCGCCGACTGGGACCCCGACCGGGTGCAGGCGACTCGGGACGGGCTGGAGCATCTCAAGTCCAAGCTGCTCCTGGCCGCGCAATCGCCCGCCTACAGCAACCGTCTCCGGTCGGAGGCCGCGGCCCAGGCCGCGAACATCGACCGCCGCCTCGCCCTCGGCGACTTCCGTCCCGGTGACCGGATTTTCATTTCGGTCGCGGGGGAGGAGCAGCTCAAGGGTGACACGTTCACCGTCAGTCCCAACCGCGACGTCACGTTGCCGATCGTGGGGGACATGCCGCTGACCGGCGTGCTGCGTTCCGACCTCGAGCCCTACACCAAGAAGTACATCTCGACCTATCTGCGAAATCCGGTGGTGCGTTCGCAGGCGCTGATCCCGGTGTCGGTCTTCGGGAAGGTCGTGCGGCCTGGCTTCTTCACCGCGCCGACCGGCCTGCCGCTCACGCAGGTGCTCACGCTGTACGCGAATGGTCCGGCGCCAGACGCGAACCTCGCGGGGATCACCATCTCCCGCGATGGAAAGGTGATCTGGGGCTCCCAGGCGCTCGTGAAGGCCATGTCCGACGGCAAGACGCTCGATCAGCTGGGCATCCGCGCCGGCGACCGGATCGACGTGCCGGGTGGCGCGACGAACGCCTTCAGTGTCGTGCAGACGCTCTCGTATGCGTTGGGAATTCCGCTGTCCCTCTTCGCGGTTATTCGGCTGTTTTCCGGGAAATGATTCCCCTCTGATCCAAAGCCTCAGACATTCTTCGGTGCTCATCCACCCCCGGCTGACGCCGGGGGTTAGTGAACACCCATACCGCGAGATCGGGTTACCTGACCCCCGGCGTGAGCCGGGGGATGACGGGAGACCGCGGTCGTGACGTTACGAATCATCTCCGTCGTCGGTGCCCGCCCGAATTTCGTCAAGCTCGCGCCCGTCGCCCATGCCCTCGGCAAGCGGAAGGGTGTGGAGCATCTGATCGTGCACACCGGCCAGCATTACGACGCGCTCATGTCCGACAGCTTCTTCCAGGAGCTCGAGATCCCCGCGCCCTCGGTCAATCTCGAGGTCGGGTCCGCAAGTCACGCGAAACAGACCGCGGCGGTGATGGAGCGCTTCGAGGGGACCTGTCTCGACCTCAAGCCCGACTGGGTGCTGGTGTACGGCGACGTGAATTCCACCGCGGCGGCCGCGCTGGTGGCGGTGAAGCTCGGCATCAAGACCGCGCACGTGGAAGCGGGCCTCCGGAGCTACGACCGGACCATGCCGGAGGAGCACAACCGCATGGTGGCCGATCATCTCGCTGACCTGCTCCTGACCCCTTCGCGTGACGCGATCGCCACCTTGAGGGGGGAAGGGATTCCGGCGGAGCGCATCGAGTTCGTCGGGAACGTGATGATCGACACCCTCATCAGGCTGCGCGGGCGCGCCAAGGGCGCCGCCGCAAAGTTGGGATTGCCGGAGCAGGGGTTCGTGCTGGTCACCTTGCACCGCCCCGGGAACGTGGACGATCCCGAGACCCTCGGCGTGATCTGTGACGGGCTCGCGGGCCTGGCCAAGGACCGGCCGGTGATTTTCCCGTGTCATCCGCGCACCCGTCAGCGGCTGGCCGAGTCGAAGCGGCTGGGGAACGTTCGGCTGGTGGATCCGGTACCCTATCTCGAGATGTTGTCGCTCACGGAATCGGCGGCGCTGGTCGTGACCGATTCCGGCGGGGTACAGGAAGAGACGAGCTTCCTCGGCGTGCCCTGTCTCACGGTGCGGCCGAATACGGAGCGGCCCATCACGGTGAGCGAGGGGACGAACCGGTTGATCAAGCCGGGGGAGATTGTGGAGGCGAGCAAGAAGGCGCTCGGGGCTCTGGGCGCCCGGAGGGCCCCGGTGATCGAGCGATGGGACGGGAAGGCGGGGGAGCGCATTGCTGCGGTGTTGTGTGAGGGGAAGCATTTTGACTAACGAAGAATTGCGGATTTCGGATTTCGGATTGCGGATTGAACGGCGCGGCAGCGTGAGCTCTCAATCCGCAATCCGCAATCCGCAATCCGCAATCGATCGGGAGCTTTCCCCATCAAGAATCTGATCGACATC
>DATNDQ010000090.1:0-15406 GCA_035553475.1 Gemmatimonadales bacterium | reverse complement strand
TGGAGACGAAGCAGCCGCGCTGGTGCAGGAGGTGCCAGAGACCCACTTCGCTCCCGAGTCCGTCACCATCGGAATTGACGTGGGTGGTCAGGACGACGCGGGTGTTCGGGGAAAAGAGACGCACCATCTCTCGCGCCGCGGATACGCGTTCAGCAGGGATATCGATTGCTGAGGAAGTCATGTCTGAAAACTACGTCGAGGAGAGGCGTCAAGGGAAACCGTCAAGGAAAAGCGTCGAGGAGAATCGTACGCCTCTCCTCGACGCTTTACCTCGACGTTTTTCCTTGACGCCTTTAGCTGATCTTTCTCAGCTTCGAATTCCTGATCCCATACAGGAAGTAGAAGACCATCCCGATGACGAACCACACGATGAGCCGCTCCCATGTCGTCCAGGGCAGCGACTTCATCAGATACGCCGCCGACAATGCACCCGCGGGCGCCGTGAACCAGATCAGAGGCGCCTTGAACGGGCGGTTCAGCCCAGGCTCACGGACCCGGAGGACCATAATGCCGATCGAGACGATCACAAACGCCAGCAGTGTGCCGATCGACACCAGACTGGCCGCCTCTCGAACTGTGAGTATCGCGGAGAAAACGGCGACGAAGATGCCGGTGATGATCGACGTGATGTAGGGCGTCTGAAACTTCGGATGAATCTTGTTCACGAACTGAGGCAGGAGACCATCCTTCGACATGCTCCAGAACACGCGGGACTGCCCCAGGAGCATGACCAGGATGACGGACGACAGGCCAGCGATGGCGCCGAGCTTGATCAGCGTGGACATCCAGCCCAGTCCCGCACGATCGGCCACGACCGCGATCGGGTCGGGGACGTTCAGCTCGGTGTAGCTCATCACGCCCGTCGCGATCCCCGACACGATGATGTAGAGCACGGTGCAGATGAGCAGTGACGCGATGATGCCGATCGGCATGTCGCGCTGCGGGTTCTTCGCTTCCTGGGCCGCGGTACTGACGGCGTCGAAGCCGATGTAGGCGAAGAACACCACTCCAGCCCCCGCCATCACGCCCGACCAGCCAAAGTGCTGGCCCGTATTGTCCGTCGCCGGCGGCATGAAGGGGTGCCAGTTCGCGGGATGAATGGCCTTCACCGCGAAGACGATGAAGAGCAGCACCACCGCCACCTTCACGAGCACGATGATGTTGTTGAAGTTGGCCGATTCCTTGATGCCGACCACCAGAAGCCAGGTGACCAGGGCGATGATGATGATGGCGGGGAGATTGAAGATCGCGGTGACGTGGGCGCCGCTCGCCGTCACGACGTCGGTGCCCGTCGCCGCCGAAAACTCCGCCGGCACGACCAGCCCGATGTCCTTGAGGAAGCTAACCACGTACCCCGACCACCCGATCGCCACCGTCACGGCCCCCAGCGCATACTCGAGCACCAGGTCCCAGCCGATGATCCAGGCGAAGAGCTCACCCAGGGTGGCGTACCCGTAGGTGTACGCACTGCCGGCCATCGGCACGAGCGAGGCGAACTCGGAGTAGCAGAGCGCCGCGAAGATCGACGCGACGCCGGCGATCGTGAAAGACAGCACCACCGCGGGGCCGGCGTTCACCGCCGCCACCGTGCCGGTGAGCACGAAGATGCCGGTACCGATGATCGCGCCGATACCAAGGGCGGTGAGATTCAGCGCCCCCAGCGCGCGCTTCAACGAATGATCGGTCTCGGCCTCCGCCTGCAAAGCCGTGACACTTTTCCGTCGGAACAGGTCCATGATCCCTCGTTAGCGATGGGACAAACGAAACGTCGGCAAGCCGGGTGCCAGAATAGGACCGGGCGCCCGGGGCGTCAAGCAGGGTGAACCGACTAGAGGCTGTAGTTTGGTGCTTCGCGTGTAATGACGACGTCATGCGGGTGCGATTCGCGCAGTCCCGCCGACGTAATGGTCAGAAACTCGGTCTCGGTCCTCAGTGCCTTGATGTCGCACACCCCACAATACCCCATGCCGCTCCGCAGTCCCCCGACCATCTGGAAGATCACGTCCGACACCGGTCCCTTGTACGGCACCCGGCCCTCGATGCCCTCCGGCACCAGCTTGGACGGCGAGACCTCGCCCTCCTGGAAGTACCGGTCCGCGGAGCCCTCTTCCATGGCCGAAAGCGAGCCCATTCCCCGGATAACCTTGAAGCGGCGGCCTTCGAGCAGGAACGACTCACCGGGACTCTCTTCAGTGCCCGCGAGCATCGAGCCCATCATCACACTGGACGCACCGGCGGCAAGGGCCTTCACGATGTCCCCCGAATACTTCACACCGCCATCGGCGATCACGGGGATGTCCCCCGCCCCGGACAGGGCGTCGAGAATGGCCGTGATCTGCGGAACCCCCACGCCCGTGACGACCCGCGTCGTGCAGATCGATCCGGGTCCGACACCGACCTTCACGGCATCCACGCCCCGCTCGACGAGCGCCTGTGCCCCCGCGGCCGTCGCGACGTTCCCCGCGATGAGCTGCGCATCCGGGAACGATTCGCGCAGGAGCTTCACCGTCTCGAGCACGCCCTGCGAGTGGCCGTGCGCCGAGTCGATCACGATCACGTCGCAGCCCGCGTCGAGCAGGGCCTTGGCGCGGTCCTTCGCTTCGGGAGTCCCGCCCACGGCCGCGGCGACGCGCAGCCGGCCATGCTGGTCCTTGTTGGCGTCCGGGTGCTCTTTGCGCTTGAAGATGTCCTTGATGGTGATCAGGCCCTTGAGCACGCCGTCCTTGTCCACCACCGGGAGCTTCTCGATCCGGTGCTTGCCAAGGAGCCGCTCGGCCTCGTCCAGCGTAGTGCCCAGCGGCGCGGTGACGAGGTTGTCCTTGGTCATCGCGTCCCGGAGCGGACGATCGAGCTGACGCTCAAACTGGAGATCGCGGTTGGTGATGATGCCGACCAACTTGCCCGCCGAGTCCACGATGGGGACGCCCGAAATCCGGAAGCGCTCCATCATCTTCAGGGCCTCGCGCAGTGGCCGGTCGGGCCCGAGAGTGATGGGATTCAAGATCATCCCCGACTCCGACCGCTTTACCCGGTCCACCTCAGCCGCCTGGCGGCCGATGGCCATGTTCTTGTGGATCACCCCAATCCCGCCGGCACGCGCCATCGCGATGGCCATCGCCGATTCGGTGACGGTGTCCATGGCGGCGGCAATGAGCGGGATGTTGAGAGAGATCGAGCGGGTAAAGCGGGTTTTCGTATCGACGTTCCGGGGATGCACCGTGGAGTGCCGCGGCGCGAGGAGGACGTCGTCGAATGTGAGGGCGGTGGTCGGTCGGAAGGTTCCCATCTTGGAAGTTACTTCGGCGCCCCCCCATCCTCAACGGGTGGCTCCGGCTCCGCCTTCTTCTCTATTTCCTTCTTATCCGGATTCCGGCGTACCTCGTTGACCGCCGCCCGTCCCGCCGCCGCGAGCCCGTCCAGGAACCGGCCCGCCTTCCCGACCGCGTCCATCGTGCCCTTGATGACGGTGATCGGCACCCGGCCGGCGCGCATCGTGTCCTCGAGGGTCTCCGCCACCTTCTGAAAAGCCGGCGCACCGGCGGGACGCTCCGCGTACTTCGACTCCAGGAACTCGATGTAATCGAGCACCTGATACGCCTTCTCTTCCGGCAGGGTCTCCAGCTTCCGGAGCAGCCGTTCCTTCAGAATGTCGTTCATCGCACCGCCTCGAACGAGAGCAGGTCCACGATCGGATTCCCGATGAAGTGGCTCTTCCCCACGCGCACCGTCGCCGTGATCTCCAGATCGGTGAGCGGCGTGAGAGCGGCCACGGACGCCTTCTTGCTCTCGGGAACGATCACATACACGAACCCGCGTTCCGGGGCCGGGCCGCGGGTCAGGAGATAGGTCGCGCCGTCGGGGATGTCGGGGCGAAGATCGTCGGCGGTTTCGATCGCGACGAACTGCAGCCGCCACCGCACCACCTGCCCGGCGTACTTCGCGGGGTCTCCGCGCAGCTCGGCGGCACTCACCCCTTCGAGTACGCCGGTCGGAGCCGACGCGAGATCGGTGGTCTTGACCCATGCCTCGAGCTCCACACGGGTCCAGTCTCCGGAGTGCGCCAGCACTTTCAGGGGCGTCGGGGCCGCGATCGAACCGGTGACGGCGCCGCCCGGAGCGCCAAAAAGGTCAGCGTGCTGAAGCGGGACCGCAGTCGAAAAGCCGGAGGTGTCGAGGGGAGCCGGCGGCGGGGTCGGCGGAAGGGCAGTCGCGGCCTTCGCCCCGCTGTCGGGTGCGACCGCACTGGCCGTGCTGGAGGTGCTCACCACGTGGCCCACAGCCGACATCAGCGCGGCCGACACCCACCCGGTACGCCGTACATGAATCCAGGTGCGCCCCGAGTCGATGCGCTGGAGCGCGAACCCGTGCGGCAGCTGTGCCACCACCTGCCCCTTCGCGCGGTCCCGGAGGTTTTCGCCCAGGGGACTGATCACCACGAGATCGTTCTGGCCCTGTGCCCCCGGGCCCACCGACTTCCCCCAGATCCAACCCTCGATGGTGACCGGCAGCCAGGTGCCCAACGCCGTCCCGCCATCCACCAGCGCTCCCTTGGCGAGCTGTGCGAGGCGCTTGCCCCCAGCCGAGTCGCGGATCCACGCGCCGGCGGTGTTGACCTGGTAACGAGTCTGCGCGGCGAGGGGGGTGGGGGTGGCCAGAACGGGGAAGACAGCCGCAATCGCCAGAACGACGGGGGCAAGTGCAACTGGTAGGGCTGTAGGGCCGCGACTAGATTGCATTTCCTTGAATATGGCGACACCAAACACCGGCCGCACCCCGGTCGTCCTGATCGTGCTCGACGGCTGGGGTTTTCGCCCCGGCCGGGACGGCAACGCCATCGAGCTCGCCGACACCCCCGTCTGGCATCAGCTCTGGGACCGCTCACCCCGCACCCTCCTCGACGCGTCAGGTCTGGCCGTGGGGCTCCCCGAAGGACAGATGGGCAACAGCGAGGTCGGCCACCTCAACCTCGGTGCCGGCCGCGTCGTCCCGCAGGACATCGTGCGGATTTCGCAGAGCATCACCTCCGGCGAATTCTTCAAGATCCCCGAGCTCGTCACCCTGTGCGAAGCGGTCCGGAAGCGTGGCGGCACCCTCCACGTCATGGGCCTGCTCGGCACCGGCGGTGTGCACGCGCTCGACACGCACCTGCTTGCCGGCGTCGAGCTCGGTCACCGCGCGGGATTGCCCGTGGCGGTACACGCCTGGACCGACGGCCGTGACACCGGTCCGCAATCCGCGCTCGGCTTCATGGAAAAGCTGGTGGAGGCCCTGAAACCGTATCGCGGGCGAGCCGTGGTTTCGGATCTCGTGGGCCGGTATTTCGCCATGGACCGCGACAAGCGGTGGGACCGGATCAAGCTCGCGTACGACGCCATGGTGAAGGGCGTCGGGGCTCAGGCTCCGGACCCCATAGCCGCCATCAAGGCTGCCTATGCGGCCGGCGAAACCGACGAGTTCATCAAGCCCCGCGTGATTGCGGGGACGCCGCGCATCAAGGCGGGTGACGGGATCTTCTGCTTCAATTTCCGCGCGGACCGGATGCGCCAGATCTGCCGCGCGCTGGCCATTCCCGGCTTCGACGGTTTCGACGTCGGGGACCGCCCCGCGGTAGACCTCGTCACCATGACGCAGTATGACGAGACCTTCCCCTTCCCCATGGCCTACGGGCCCATGGTGCTGCGGAACATCGTGGCCCAAGTCCTGGCGGACCATGGCAAGACGATGTTCCGCACCGCCGAGACCGAGAAATACGCCCACGTGACGTACTTCTTCAACGGCGGTGTGGAGACCCCCTTCAAGAATGAAGAGCGGCTGCTGGTGCCCTCCCAGAAGGTGGCCACGTACGACCTGGCGCCGGAGATGAGCGCGCCCGGAGTGACGGACGTCCTCTGCGCCGCCATCAAGAAGGGCCACCACGACTTCATTCTCTGCAACTACGCCAACGGGGACATGGTAGGGCATACCGGGGTATTACCGGCCGGCCTGAAAGCGGTGGAAACCGTCGACCGCTGTCTGGCCCGCGTGCTCGCCACCGCCGAGACGGCCGGCGCCACGCTTTTGATCACCGCGGACCATGGCAACTGTGAGATGATGATCGACCCGGGCACCGGCGGGCCTCATACCGCGCACACGACCAACCCCGTGCCCCTCGTCATCGTGGGGGACGGCGATCTGCGCGGAGAGCTTCGTCCCGGCGGATCGCTGCGGGACGTCGGCCCCACGATTCTCAACCTGCTGGGCGTCGAGCGCCCGGCGGACCTGACCGGCAAAGACTTGAGGGAGAGATGATCGAACGACAGACGGTTAGACGGGTAGTGCTTAGTCGGTTAGTGATCCTGATCGGAGCGGGAGTCTCACTAACCGCCTATCCGCCTAACCGTCTATCCGCTCAGGTCGGCTACGATCCCGCGCACTCGCCCTACCGCGACGCCCCCACGGGATCGGGTCCGGTGTTCTACGCCGGCTACCTCGGCGGTGGCCGGGGCCGCGTGCCCGTCGGCATTTCGGACGGCAACACCTGGGGGGTCCGCTACAACTTCGAGTTCGGGAGCGCCTCGATCGATCTGGGCGCCGCGTATGGCCAGACGACGCGCCGGATCGTCGATCCCTTCGTCGCCGTCAAGAACAACACGTCGGGGCTCATCGACGCCGACGTGGTCCTCGTGGACGCCACGCTCCAGATGGCGCTCACCGGACCCAAGACGTGGCGGGGCCTCGCCCCCTACATCGGCGCCTCACTCGGCGTCGCGGTGGGGAGTGACACGCCCTCCGACAGCTCAGGCTACAAGTTCGGCACCAAGTTCACCTTCGCTCCCGTGATCGGGGCCAAGTACTACGTCGGGCGGAGGGTCGCGCTGTCCGCGGACTTCCGCGCGGTCTTCTGGCGCCTCGGGTATCCGTCCCAATTCAAGGTGGCGGACAAGGTCGACAACATTCCGATCCTCTCGATCGACGCGGCCGACAACAACTGGACCGTGCACCCGTGGATCAGCCTCGGCCTGGGGTGGAGCTTCTGAGTCCGGAGCGCGGGGGAACCCCGACCGTCCGCCTCACCCGGATCGTCGAGTTCCACGCCGGCCACGAGATCCGCCGGGCCGACTGGACGCCGGAGCAGAACGCCGAGCACTTCGGCCGTGCCTCCCAGCTGCATTCCCACACCTATCAATGCCACGTGACCGTTTCCGGCGCTTTGCATCCCACCGCGGGAGGGGTCGTGCGCCTCGGGGAGCTCGACGCCCTCCTCAAGCGGGAGGTCACCGACCGGTTCGAGGGAAAAACCGTCCACGAAGGGGCCCCGGAATTCGGGCCCGGCGGGTGGCTCTCGACCGGAGAGGCCTTGTCGGTGTATCTGTGGGGGCGGATTTCAGGAGGATTGCCGCCCGGGGTCCGGCTGCACGCGATCCGGGTGCAGGAAGGTCCCCAGCTGTACTCGGAATACTTCGGGGAATCGGCGGGCGGTTGACGGAGGCGGAGCTGGCGCGTCTCATCCGGGAAGCGAAGACCATCGCGGTGGTCGGCCTGTCTCCGAAGACCGCGCGGCCGAGCAATGAAGTCGCGACGTACATGCAGGAGGCAGGATACCGGATCGTTCCGGTGAACCCCGGCCACGACCAAATTCTGGGCGAGCGCAGCTATCGGACGCTCGCGGACGCGGCCCGGGACCAGCGCATCGACATCGTGGACGTATTTCGGCGGAGCGAATTGGCGGGCGGCGTGGTAGATGAAGCTCTCGCGATTCGCCCGGGACTGATCTGGTTGCAGGTAGGTGTGGTGGACGAGGAGGCCGCGGCTCGTGCCGCCGCCCGAGGGATCCCGATGGTGATGGACCGCTGTCTCGCCGTGTACCACCAACAGCTCGAGGCTCGATGACCCGTCTAGCGTCCGTCCTGTGCGCCTTCGCCCTCGTGTCCGCGCCCGTCACGCTCCACGCGCAAGACAGCGAAAGCGGGCAGACCAACCTGGTGCTTTCCGTGTTCGGCGGCATCAACGCCGGACACTCCCTGTGGAACATCGCCCGGCAGCCGCTCTGCGTGCTCCAGGGCAGCGGCGGGAACTACAACGGCTGCCAGCAATACAAGACGGCGACCGATTCCGGGAACCTGTCGGACACGCTGTCCTTCTCGCGCGACGTCTCGTCGAGCATCCTGCTGGGCGCCGCGGTGAGCATCTTCCCGAACTCCTACGTCGGATTCCACGGCGAGATCTACTACTTCGGCCTCACGTACGACGACCGCTGTGCCAACGTCGGCGCGCCGTACCAGAGTGACCCCGAGAACAAGAACCAGCAGCTCTGCAACGACTTCGCCAGCACCACCGCGTCAGCGTCCGCGGTCTCGTTCGTCGGGGGCGTGACACTCCGTGCATCGCCGCATCACGCGATCAGCCCCTATGTCCGCGCCGGCGTGGGCGTGACGACGTACAGCGGCGGCACGCTGTCGGTGTCGGGCAACTTCGCCACCAACGCCACCGATCCTTCGACCGGCGTACCGATCGTGGTGAGCCGGGCGGTGGTCGTCGACACCGCGCCCAAGACCACGTCGTGGACGTTCCAGATGGGCGTTGGCTTCACCGCGCGGGTCAGCCCCGGATACCAGTTCCGCATGGAGCTCCAGGACGCACTGGTGCCACTCGAGCGCCTGATCGGACCCGCGAACGACTTCGGCCAGGCGCCGCACGACACCAAGGTCTACCACCACCTCGGCCTGATCATCGGTCTGGACGTCGTACTCGAGCACCGCCGAGGGCACCGCTACTGATCGTACAGGGCGCCATCCTGGCTGGGGGGCAGGCCTCTCGACTCGGAGGCCGCCCCAAGGGCCTGATCGAAATCGGGGGACGCCGGATCCTCGACCGCGTCTCCGAGCTCCTCACTGAAGTCACCGGCACCCCTCCCCTGCTGATCGCCAACGCCCCCGATGCCGGTACCTGGCTCCGGGATGTACCGGTCGTTCGTGACCGGATCGCCGGTGCCGGCGCCTTGGGCGGGATCCACGCCGCTTTGACGGCCGACGGATCCTCCCCTGTCCTCTGCGTCGCCTGGGACATGCCTTTTCTCACCGCACCCTTTCTTGCGGCTCTCGTCGAGGGGTCACCCGCATTCGAGGCATACCTCCCGGAGAGCGAAGGGCCGCAGGGCCTGGAACCGACGTGCGCCATCTACCGGCGTTCTTGTGCCCCCGCCATCGAACGCCGCATCGCCCAAGGAGACGTCCGCGCGATCGCCTTCCACGATGACGTGCGGGTCGGTACACTACCGCTCGCGCGGGTGCGGACCTTCGGCGACCCGGCGCGTCTCTTTTTCAACGTCAATTCCCCCGAAGATGTGGAGCGAGCGGAACGCGCGTGGCCGCCACCCGGATAGTCTCCATCATCGGACGCCAGAACGCCGGGAAAACCACGCTCCTGGTGGCGCTGGCGAACGAGCTCCGGCGCCGGAAGTTCCGCGTGATGACCATCAAACATGCGACCCACCAGATGCAGCTCGACACCGAAGGCAAGGACACCTGGCGGCATTTTCAGGAGGGTCAGGCCGAGCGCGTCCTGCTCGAGGCCCCCGGGGAACGGGTGCTGTTCGAGCGCACGACCGAGACCGGGGATCCGGTTGCGCTCGCCGAGCAGTATCTGACTGGTGCCGACATCGTGCTCTGTGAAGGATTCACGAGCGCCCGCCTGCCCAAGATCGAAGTGTCGCGACGCGTCGCCGGCCCACCCCTGTGGAAGCCTGAGACTGGCAGCGCCGGCGACTGGATCGCGATGGTGACGGACGACGCGAACTTTCGCGCGGATTTCCCGGTCTTCCGCTTCAGTGACACGTCCTGGCTCGTGACCCTCGGCAACCTGACCTGGGACCGGGCGCGGATCCTCGCGCCGTGACCGCGCTGGCGGCGGAGGCCGCGGCCCGCCTCATCCTCGAGCAGGTCCTGCCCCTGACGCCCGTACGCCGGCCTCTCGCGGACTGCCGGGGCCTCGTCCTCGCTGAAGACGTGCTCGCCCCGATCGCCGTGCCCCCTTGGGACAACTCCGCGATGGACGGTTATGCCCTGCGTGGCGAGGACTCCCGCGCGGGCGCGACGCTCCGCGTGATCGAGGAAGTGCGCGCGGGCGGGTTCCCCACCAAGAGGGTCGGGCCGGGTGAGGCCACCAGACTATTCACCGGGGCCCCGATTCCCGACGGGGCCGACACCGTCATCCGTCAGGAAGACACGACGGCGAATGCCGGCACCGTCCAGATCGTCGTCCCGCCTGCCGCCGGAAAAAACGTCCGCAAGCGAGGCGAGGACCTGTCCCCCGGAGCCACCGCCGTCGCCCGAGGACTCGAGCTCACGGCAGCCCGGCTCGGAGTACTCGCCTCCGTGGCGCACGCGGAGCCGCTCGTGCATCCCGCACCGCGCGTCGCTCTGCTCGCCACCGGGGACGAGGTCGTGAAGCTCGACCGCCGCTCGGAAATTCTCGCGGGCAAGAAGATCGCCAGCTCCAACACCTACGCTCTCGCAGCGGCCATCGCCGAAGCGGGCGGCATACCGGTGGACCTCGGGATCGCTTCCGATACGAAGGATGCAGTGCGGGAACGATTGCGTGCCGCCGGGGATGCGGATCTGATCGTGACGACGGCGGGAGTCAGCGTCGGTGATCACGATCTGGTCCGCGACGCCCTGACCGCCCTCGGCGGAACGATCACGTTCTCACGGATCAGGATTCGCCCCGGTGGTCCGCTCAACTTCGGATCGTTGAAGGGTGTCCCGTGGATCGGCCTCCCGGGAAATCCGGTCTCGTCGCTCGTGACCTTCGAATTGTTCGCCCGGCCCGCGATCAGGCGGTTGGCGGGCCAGCGGCTCCCCTTCCGGCGGTCCATTCCGGTGGTGACGGCCGAAGCGCTGTCCCTGGGGCCCCCATTGCGGCACTTTTTACGGGTGACCCTGACACCGACGACTGACGGCCCACCCATGGCCCACCTCACCGGCTCCCAGAGCTCCGGTGTCCTCTCTTCCATGGCCAAGGCGGACGCCCTCTTGATCGTGCCGGAGGACCGGCACGACGTGCCGGCGGGCACGACCCTGAAGGCGCTGGTGCTCGACGATCCGGCGCACGTGGCGGAGCCGGCCTTTTGAGCGCCACGATGGCGTCCGCCGGACACGTGATTCAGGACCTTCTCCTCGTCCTGACCTCCGTGCTGTTCATCGTCGATCCGTTCGCGACGGTACCCAGCTTCCTGGCGATGACCGAGCGGGACACGCCGGAGTTCCGGCGCGTCCTCGCCCGGCGGGGCGCCTGGACGACCGCGATCACCCTGACCGCCTTCGGCCTCGGCGGCGCGCTCATCTTCAAGCTGTTCGGGATCACCATCGGGGCGTTCAAGATCGCGGGGGGCGTGCTGATCGGGCTCAACGCGCTGGACATGGTGCAAGCGCGCCGCAGCTCACAGCGGGAGACCGCGGTGGAGAAGGCCGAGGGCATTCAGAAAGAAGACATCGGCATCATGCCCCTCGGCGTTCCCATGCTCGCGGGACCCGGCGCCATCTCCACCGTGATGGTGCTGGCCCTGGGTTCAAAGAGCATCGTGACGACGATCGCGTTGTACGCGTCGATCGCCATCACCGCGTACATTTCGTATGTGACGCTCGCGGCCGCGAGTCTCGTGGAACGGCGGCTGGGACAAACGGGTATGCGCATACTGACCCGTCTCATGGGACTCATTCTCTGCGCCATCGCGATTCAGTTCGTCCTCGACGGTATCAGACTCTCTTTCCCATCCGCGGGCTGATCACCGCGGCTCTCGTCACCCTTGGCACGGGGGTCTCCCGGGGCCAGGCACCCTCCATCCAACTCGGCGCGCAGGCGATCCCTGTCGCCACCGAAACCAACGCGGTCCCTCGCGGGCGCTCGTACGGAGAGGCCCGTCTGGTACAGCCGATGGTCATGGTGCGGGCCGCGACCGGCGGGGAACGCCTGGTGCTGCAGGCCACTGGGGACTTCGAGGGTCTCACCATCAAAAACGGAGAGTTGACGCCGGGCGCCTGGGGTGAGGGGTTCGCCGATCGCCGGCACCCGCACACCTACCTGCACGAGTTCATGCTCCTGGCGCCCGACCTCCTGCGGGACCTCGCCGTCCCCGCTCACGTGTCCCTGGGCGTCGGCAAGGGATTCGTGCCGTTCGGCACCGACGATCCCATGTCCCGCCCCACCGAGCGGTTTCCGGTGAACCACCACCTGAGTCAGATCCTCGAGCGGGCCGTGGCGATGGCGGGCGTCACGGTGGGTCCTGCCAGGCTCGAGGGGGCCGTGTTCAACGGTGACGAGCCTCAGCGCCCCGACCAGTGGCCGAATCTCTCGCGGTTCGGTGACTCCTGGTCGTTACGCCTCACGGTTGAGCCGGTGACGGGTCTGGAATGGGAGGGGTCCCGGGCTCTGGTACGGTCCCCGGAAACCCGTGATGCGGTTGGCCTGGACGCCACGAAGTGGAGCACGGCGCTGCGGTGGGACAGGCCACTGCTGGGGCGGCCGGTGTATGCAATGCTGGAGTGGGCCCAGAGCCGGGAAGGCGACGCGTTCACTCTTGCGACCGTCCTATTCGAAACCCAGGTGAGCGCCGGACGGCACCATCCGTACTTCCGCCTGGAGCGCACCGACCGCCCCGAAGACGAACGGACGCTCGATCCCTATCGGGACGTGCGTCCCATCATCGAGAACTCGGTCCTCGGCGTCACGCGCTGGACCATCGGAACCTTGGGATACGCGGTGGACGCCGGGCGCACCTGGAGGGTGTCGTGGAAGCCCTTCGTGGAAGGCTCACTGATCGGCATCCAGTCCGTGGGCAGCGGGCTGTTCAATCCAGCGGTCTTTTACGGGACCGACCGCCATTGGTCGGTCACCACCGGCATCCGGCTCAGCTGGGGAATGGAAGATCACCGCATGGGACGATATGGCCGTTCGGAAATGACGATGCCCATGGATCACCAGTGATCCGCCGGCTGGCGCCCGCCGCACTGCTCTTCGGATTGGCGTGCCACACCGCTGACCGCATCGGCCCTCCAGCCGGTGGGGGAAGCGTAACCCTCGCAGCGACCGTCCCGATTACTCCGAACTACGGCGTGCACGACACGTTCATCCGGAACGGCATCGCCATCGTCTGCGTCTGGAACTCGGGTGTCCTGATCTACGACGTCGGCAACGGCATGAAGGGCGGCAGCCCCACTAATCCCGTCCTGGTGGGGAGCATGATCCCCAGTGAGGACAGCGTCAGTGCGGGTCCCGAGATCCACAACGCCTGGTGGTTCTGGAACCCCACGAACGGCGAGAAGAAGTACTTGTTCCTGGGCCAGGAAGGGCCGGGGAAAATCGGCTCCAGCTCCAGCGGAGATATTCACGTCATCGACGTCTCCGACCTCACCCATCCCACCGAGGTCGGATCGTTCCATCTGCCGGATGCCGGCACCCACAACTTCTGGATGGACGAGGCCCATCAGGTGCTGTACGCCGCGTACTACAACGGCGGCACCGTTTCCATCAACGTGTCAGGGACGCTGCTGGGAGACACTCTGGCGGACCGCCTCATCAACCAGGTGGTTCCGGATACGGCAGGCACCTATACCTGGGGCGTGCAGCTCTATAACGGGTCGTTGTACGCGATCGACATGCTCACCGGACTCTGGCAGCTGTCGGCCGACAGCGCCGGGCACCTCGCGGTGGCCGCGGGAGGGCACAACGTCCCCGCCCGCTACAGCTCGGACTTTTCGGTCGATACCACGGCCGGGTACATCTACTCGGGGACTTGGGATCATTTGCAACGGACCGGCCTGTCGGGGAGCGTCGTCTACGTGTGGCACATCAGCGGGTCTGGGTCGCCGAGTAAGGTCGATTCGATTCTCGCACCGGCGGTCGGCGCCGTGAGCGACGTGAAGGTCAGTCCCGATGGCAAACTGCTGATGTTTACGACCGAGACCGGAACGGGGTCCGGGTTCTATTTCTACAGTCTCTCGAATCCCGCGTCGCCCACCCTCCTCGAGTACTACCAGACGGGCAAGGAAGGGATTCACACCTGCAAGTGGGCGACCATCAACGGACGCCTGTACGCCTTCGGCGCCAAGAACCCGTCCAATCCTGAGTTGATCATCCTCGATGTCACGGCGCTGGATAACTAGCGCAGTTCTCGTCGCGCTCGCCTGCAAGCCGGGGGACAACACGGGGCCCGGTGGCGGGCCCCCTCCGCCTCCGGTGGCGGTGAATCTCCAGAATCCCGCCTACTTCATCAGTGGCGTCGCCGCCTTCGAAGCGGCGTGGGGCTCCCCCGCCCTTCACTCGGCGACCGGACTGAGCATGGTCGTCGGCGTGGCAGGAGCGGCGCCGGCCCGCGCCCCAATGTGCGGAGCGGGCGCGCCGGGAGCTCCAGCCTCGGCCTTCGACGTTTTCCCCGACACCGCGCTCGGCCGGATCTACCTGTACGACAGCGCGTCAGGCCACTTTCGGGCGGGACCCAGCGGCGGCCCGGCGAACGGCGTCGAATTCGTGCTCCCAGTGATCGATACCCTCGGGCACGTCGTCTTTCCCACGCAGGGAGCCGGCACGCTCGATTTGTTCGACGTGACTCCGGTGGGAGGCATACTCACCCTGCACGGCGTCATCAGCGGCGTCGCCAGTGAGAGTGCCGACTACACCTTCGCCGTCCAAGGGAGACCCGATTCGAATGCCGGCATCCTGTCGGGACGGGTCGCGGCCTCGGGTCGGGCGTTTGCGTTTCGGGATTCTACCACCGGTTATCTGAGTCAAACGACGGCAGGTGCGGTGGTGACCGATTCGGGGAATGGCGGAACGATGAAGCTGATCGCGACGAGGACGCAGTCCGACGCCTTCGACAACTTCTACGACGTGGATTTCACCTATCAATCTCCGGGCCAGCGGGTCCGGATGCTCGGCCATATCACGACCTACTGTCTGATCCCCACCATCGGGCTGACCGTGACCGTGAACGACTCGGACTTCGCGATCGTGAGCCAGGGCACGAGTGGTGCCGTCATCACTTCACTCACCGACTCCTCACTCACACCCAAGCAGGATTCGGCCATTCGTGCGCTGATCCGCGGCCAGGGCGAGCTCTTCAGCTGGCTCGCCGGCTTGGCACTCCCCGCGAAGCAGTTCCTGCCCTAGGACACCTTTACTTCACATCGAAGGCGACCGTCGAGCGCCCGACCGGTGCGCCGCCGGGATCGCTGACGATGAGGCGCAGCAGATACCGGCCCGCGGGCAGGCGCTGGGGATCGATGTCGAGCATCTCGGAAACGAAATCCCGCCCATACGACACGACCTGCCGGTCGAAGTCGAAGGTCGTCGCCTTGGTCCAGTCGGGGCGCGCCAGATCACGCTGGGGGCCGTTGGTCTTGAGCAGCTGGTAGCTCGCGTGATAGCGAAAGAC
>DATNDQ010000089.1:0-15691 GCA_035553475.1 Gemmatimonadales bacterium | reverse complement strand
AGCAGGGGCAGCAGGTAGCGGATCCGGCGCGACATAAAACCTCCGACGTAGGTTGTGGGGCCTGTTTGCCGACAGCCCAGACAACCTGCGAGCGGAGGCGCTCCGGTTTAAGGTCGGTTTTGCGGCACGATAGGACGTTTTTGCGACATTTATGCTCGTCCTGGGCGCCATACCCGACGTGCAGTACCACAAACTGCGCCGCGCCGCCGCGGGACAGTTCTCGTTCGTGCGCGCCCTGGAGTGGGGTCAGGTCCTCGACACCATCCGGGAGCGCCCCGTCGAGCTCGCGGTTCTCGACCCGCTGCTCGGCGGCGAGCCGCGCAGTCATGAGATCGAGCGGCTCCGCCAATTCTTTCCGTCCCTCCCGCTCATTCTCTACACGACGCTCACCCCCGAGCTCGCCGCGGTGCTGCTCACCCTCGGCAAACGGGGGATTCGCGAAGTCATCTTCGCTCGGCTCGATGATCACCCGACCCGGCTTCGCGAAGCACTCGAGCAGGAATACGCGCTCGCATCGTCCCAGCAGTTCCTCGAGCAGATCGAAAGCCGGCTGGCACCCCTCCCCACCGAGCTGCGGTGGGTCCTGGAAGAGGCGCTCCGCATGCCGGAAGAGGTGCAAACCGTCCAGCATCTCGCCCTCCGGGCGGCCGTGGATCGCCGCACCTGCGAGCGCTGGTTCACTCGCGCGCGCCTGCCCAGCCCCCGCCATTTCCTGGCGGCGGCCCGCGTGCTCTACGCCCATCGCCTGCTCCGGGATCCGGGGTTCACGATCGAGGATGTGGCCAAGCGGCTGGGGTACACGCGCGTGAAGACCCTGCAACAGCATGCGCGGACCTACCTCGGGCTGACCGCGGGTGAAATGCGCCTGTCGCTCACGACCGACGAGGCGATGGACACCGTGGTGAGCCGATTTCTGGCGAACGGCACCTCCGACGGCCTGAGGGAGGCGACGGGATGACGGGCGAATCGGCCTCCAAGATGACCGTGCTGGTCGTCGACGACGAGGCCCCGTTGCGCCGGGTCCTCGAGCGCGCGCTCTCCCGTCTCGGGTACCGCGTGATCGGCGCGGCGTCGGCGGAGAGCGCCCTGGAGCTCCTCGCCTCCGAGCACGCCGCGGCGATCCTGCTCGATATCCACCTGCCCACGATGTCGGGACTCGCGTTCTACGTTGCGGCGATCGCCCGTTGGCCCGAGCTTCAGGGATGCGTCGCGGTCATGACCGGAGACGGGGAGACGACCGAGGTCTTGGAGTGGATCGCGCGGAACTCCTGCCCCCTCATCGCCAAGCCCTTCAACCTCGTGCAGATCGAGGAATGGCTGAACCACGTGCGCGCCTGGCGAAATCGCCGGGCCGAGCAAGCCTGACGTGACCGCACCTCAAGCCGCCGATCCCCTGCACACGTTGCGCGAGTACCGCTCGCTCGCGCCGTGGAACCTGCGGGATCTCGCCGTGCTGGTGGGCGCCGTCCTCGACGCCTCCGCCGTCACGCCGATCAATGCCGCCGCCCGCGCGGCGCCGAGCGAGCGTACGGTCCGGTTCTACGTGACGCGCGGGTTGGTGAGTCCGCCCGAGGGCCGCGGCACCGCGGCGACCTACTCGTACCGCCATTTCCTGCAGCTGCTCTGGATCAAGCTCCGGCAGATGGAAGGGGCGACGCTCGCGGCGATCGCGCGCGAGATGCAGGACCAGACCGGAGATGTCCTCGAGCGCCGGGCCGCGCAGACGCTCGGTGCCGCGCTCCCGCTCCCCGACCGGCTCGCGCTCCGCGGGGCTCCCCGGATGCCCCGAGGCCGTTCCGGACGCGCCCTCTCCGCCTGGCTCGCACGGGACGCGGGGAAGGACCCCGAAGGCACCCGGACCTGGCGGCGCGTCCCCGTGACCCGCGGGGTGGAGCTGCACGTCGACTCGGAACATCCCCTGGCTCGTGTGGGCGCCGATGACGCCGCACTCGCCGAAGCGATCCGCGCCGCGCTGGCGAAACTGCTGCCGCCCTCCCCGGCGTAGGGCCCTGACCCACATCGGAGACAACGATGGGTTCCTGGATTCCGCTGATTCTTCTGGTAGTCGTCGTCCTCTGGGCCATTTCCGCATTCAATGGCCTCATTTCATTGAAAAACCAGACCGTCAATGCTTTCAAGCAGATCGACGTCCAGCTCAAGCGCCGCCATGACCTGATTCCCAATCTGGTCAGCTCGGTGAAGGGCGCGATGGATTTCGAGAAGTCGACCCTCGAGGCGGTGGTGCAAGCCCGCAATCAGGCGGTGCAGGTGAACGCCGCCGGGCCCGACGCCGTGAAGCAGATCAGCCAGGCCGAGAACGCCCTGTCAGGTGCGCTCTCGAAGTTGATGGTGGTCGTGGAGCGGTATCCTGACCTGAAGGCGACCGGCAACGTCGGTCAGTTGCAGGAAGAGCTGACGTCGACGGAGAACCGGATTTCGTTCGCGCGCCAGCTCTACAATGACACCGCGACGCAGTACAACACGAAGCAACAGCAGTTCCCGGCGAGCCTGATGGCAGGCCTGGCGCACGCGGCGCCGGCACAGCTCTGGGAGATCGACGACCAGGCCGACCGGGCCGTGCCGCAGGTCGATCTCTCGATGAAGCCCAAGGCGTGAGCGGCGAAGCCGCCCCGAACCTCTTTCAACAGCAGGACGCCAACCGTCACCGGACCACCCTGCTGGTGGTCTGCTTCGTGCTGTTCTTCGCGTGGCTCGGTTTCGGCGGGGATTACATCTATTACCTCGCCACGCTCCACAACCTGCCTTACCAGCCGCACCACACATTTCCGTGGTTCGGCATCGTCCTGACATTCGTGGGCACCGGGATCGCGTGGTATGGGTACAGCACGGGACCGGAAAAGGTGCTCTGGTCCACGGGCGCACACGAAATCACGGTCCCCGCCAACGACCAGGAAAAGCAGCTCGTCAACGTCGTCGAGGAAATGGCCATCGCGGCGGGAATTCCACGTCCCCGCATCTGGATCGTGGACGACCCCGCCCCGAACGCGTTCGCCACGGGGACCGATCCCCAGCATGCCCACATCGCGGTGACGCAGGGGCTCCTCGACTTGATGTCCCGAGAGGAGCTGCAAGGCGTCGTCGCCCACGAGCTCGGGCACATCAAGAACTTTGACGTTCGGTTGATGACGACGCTGGCGGCTCTGGTAGGGGTGGTGCTGCTGATCCGGGACGGCACGGGCCGCTTTTTCTGGGGTGGACGCGGAGGTGGGCGGTCACGCGAGAAAGGCGACCTCAGCGTCCTGGTCGTCGTCCTGCTGGTGATCTGGATTCTGTCATGGATCCTGGCGCCCATCATCACCCAGATGCTCGCGATGGCGGTCAGTCGAAAACGGGAGTACCTGGCCGACGCGATGTCGGCGCAATTCACACGGAATCCGGCCGCGCTCGCCAGCGCCCTGACGAAGATCGAAACCTCGGACGCCCCCGCGACGCACCTCAAGGCCGGCGCCGCCCACCTCTGCATTTGTGATCCGCTTGACCGGAAGTTGAACGATCACCCGGGGACTTTAGGTGACGTGATGGCCTCTCATCCGCCGATCGAGATGCGGATCATCCGCCTCAAGGGGATGGGATACGCCCAGGCCAAATCCGAGGGACACCTGCCCCCCGAGGCTCCTACGGCCTGATCAAACGGGCTGGAGGGCTTCGGTCTCTTCCGCGTCGCGCGCGGTTTCGGTGAGACGCCAACCGGTGAGGAGGGCACCGAAGAAAATTACGGGGAGAACCTGGAGCGCCTGGAGCGCCAGACCCGCCGCCACCGATCGGTCCGCCGGCACGCCGAACTGCAGCAGACCCACCACCATCGCCGCCTGAGTCACGCCGAGTCCCGCGGGCGTGATGCGGATGACGCCACCCAGATTCGCAGCGACCAGCGCCGTGAACGACGCAGCGGGAGAAACCGGGATGTGCGCGGCTACGAGCACCAGGTGATACGTGGCCCACTGCGTGCCCCAGTTGGCGAGACCCAGCATGGTCGGCCAGAAGAGGCGTCCGCCGGAACCCATCTCCGCCAGGACCGCCGCGCGGCGCTGTAGAGAGGGCGGCAGCTGATTCAGGATCCACGACCAGCCGCGGTGCCAGGTGATCAGCATGACGATCACGAGCCCGAGCCCGGCGCCGACCTGGAGGCCGCGCAGCCAGTGGGGCAGATGCAGAAGGCTCGGCGCCATCACGAGGAAGATGGCGAGCGCGATGGTTTCGGTGACGCGGGTCCAGACGACGGAGGAGATGGCGGCGCCGACCGGCACGCCGTCACGTTGGGCGATGTAGTGAATGCGCGCCGCTTCGCCGCCGACGGCGATGGACACGTTGTTCACCGCCGCGCCGACCAGATTCGCCTCCTGCGCGGTCTTCCAATGATTGGGGGAGACGGGATTGAGCAACAGATGCCACGCCCAGCCCTTGGCCACGAGCGAGCCAAGGTTGATTACCAGCGCGAGACCGAGGATCCAGTAGTTGGCGTTGATGAGGGTCGCCAGCGTGTCTTCCCAGGGGAACCCGGCCAGCGCCTTCAGGGCGATGCCGACCCCCGCGAATCCCAGCACCCACCAGATCCACCGACGGCTTTTCTTCAGATCAGCTCCCCGATTGGTGCGAACACGAACCCGGCGTCGCGCGCGTCGCGAATGATTCCCGGCAACGCCTCGGCGGTCTGTGTGCGATCGCCGCGGAAATCGTATCCATCGCCGTCGTGAAGGAGAATCACCGCTCCCGGCACGAGGCGCCGTCTCACCCGCCGGCGAATCTCCTCGGCGCCGGGACGCGCACTGTCCCAGACCCCGAAAGTCCAGCCGAACAGCGTGTATTTGAGTCGCCGTACGGTACGGCCAACAAATGGGTTCCGGTAGCCGTGGGGGGCCCGAAAGGTCCGGGGGGGCCTCCCCACCGCTTCAGAGATAACGCCATGCGCTTCCTCGAGTTCCCGCCGAATACGTTTCGGACCCCGACGGTGCAATTTGACGTGGGTTTGGGTGTGGTTTCCCGCCTCGTGCCCCGCCTCGACGACTGCTCGCGCCAACGCCCCTTCGCGCCTGACGAAGTCCCCGACCATGAAGAAGGCGGCGGGGACGCCCTCCCTTTCCAAGGTGTCGAGAATGCGGGCGGTGGCACTCGGTGAAGGCCCGTCATCGAAGGTGAGGTAGACGCGGGGAACACCACTCGGCCCCCGGGAGACCGACTTGCCATAGAGCCCGCTGTTCGGCGCGTAGGCTCCGTACGCGGCAAGACCCGCAGCGCCCAAACCCAACGCGGCGACCGTCTCGATCACTTCTTGACCCGCTGGTAGACCTCGAGCACTTGCTCCGCGATGCGGGGCCAGGCGAACTGCGCCGCCTTGGCGAGGCCCGCGGCTCCCATCACCGCGCGGCGGGCCGGGTCTTCGATCAGCGCATTCGTCGCGTGTGCCCAGGCGCGCGGGTTGTCCTTCGGGACCAGCACCGCCTCGGCGCCCCCCGCGATGAGCTCGCGGAAGCCCGTGATGTCGGAGACGACGAGTGGGGTACCACACGCCATGGCTTCGAGCAGGGTGATGCCGAACGACGCTTTCGTGGTGGGACACAGGTAGAGATCGGCCCCTCCGTAGTAGTCGGGGCGCTCGTCCGACACCTGACCCACGAACTTCACCGCGGCTCCCAGATGAGCGGCACTCGCTTCGTAGCTCGGGCGCAAAGGCCCGTCGCCGACCACGATCAACTGGGCCGTCGGGTGACGCTCGAGGATCAGCGGCATCGCTTCGAGCAGCGTGTCGAGCCCGTTGCGGGGATCCAGCCTGCCGAGAAAGAGAAGTCGCGGCCCCCGGGTCGCCGCTTCACGATCGCGGCGGCCGTTGGGGTGGAAATAGCGGATGTCCACGCCGTTGGGGATGACCTCCCAGTCGGCCTTGAAGTACATCCCCATCGCGTGAACGACGGGATCCGACACGGCAATCCGCGCGGCGACCCGTTCGAGCCGCGGCTGCAGCCACCACCGGAACATCCGGTACAGGAAGGAGCTCGAGAACCACGTGTGGGAGGTGGCGACGACCGGGATGCCGAGCTCCCAGCCGGCGCTCGCCGCCTTGAGGCCCAGCATGGGCGCGAGCACGTCCTGGCTGTGGACGACGTCAATCCGCTCGGCCTTCAGGATGTCGACGATCCTGCGCGTTATGGCCCACCCGGTGGAGACCCGGGCGTACGAGCCGTTCGAAAGCACCACCCGACTGGTGCCCACCCGCCGAACCCAGTCAGGATCGGGGCCCTGCCCATCCATGTTCGAAGTGATGACGATGGCGTGGTGGCCCCGGGCGCGGAATTCGAGCGCCAGGTTGTGAACGTGCTCGGTAACCCCGCCCAAGTGGGGGTAGTAGAACTCGGTGACCAGAGCGATGCGCATGTGTGCGAAGGGCTCCCGGGGCGGGGGCAAGCCAACAACGTAATGTGCACCCCGAGCAAAGCGAGGGGTGCACCCTGAGCGCAGCGAAGGGTCTTGGCGTAAGGTTGGTGTAAAGAAAGCCGAAGCCCCCGGATGGTTTCCCACCCGGGGGCTTCGCGCACCGGCTACCCGGAGCCAAGGGATTCACTCCCCCGTTCTTCTTCCTGCCGCCGCCGGTTGACTGTTGCGTCATTCGGTAGGGCGAACAGGAGCTCCGGCTTCGATCCCCAAGCAGCCTGGCCGGGCCGCAAGGTTCACCAGTGTGAGTGCTGCGGGTCAGATCGGGTCGCGGACCGACCTTCCGCACTGCACGCCGAGGCACTACTTCGACGTGGATGAAGCAACGCGACTGGCTCCATCTGTCCGAGCCGGAGAGAGCACTCTCCCGGATCAACAGGCGCCTGAGCCCTTGTTTGCGTCGGCGCCCTCCCCGGAATTTCCGCTTGGACCCACCTTAAAGGCGTTGTGGAAGCGCTGGGCCTCCACCCTTCCCCTCAAGGCGCGTGAGAGCGAATATAGGAGTGCCTGAAAGTGGCGCAAGTGCCGATATTTCTTCGGGTTAGCTCACTTCGATGTGCATGGCGTGTGGAACGTAAAACGCGGTTGAGCCGGTGGTTCTGGCGTTCATCCACACAATGTGGAGTTGTGTATCCACAGTGTGCACGTTCCCACATCGCTACTTAACGGGGCGTTTGGGCAGTTCGGCTGCCGCAGCGAATGTGAAACGGGCGAGATCGAACTTGCGGAGAGCCACTTCGATTTCGTTGACGCGGTATGGACCCCAGGCGCGGAGGGTGTCGGCCCGCGCGTCGGTACGCGGCAACGGCTCCCAGTTGCGAACGCAACGCTCGAGTGCGGCGACCGTCACTTCCGCTGCCGTCCGGAACTTCGCCTGGCTGGGGGCAGATTTCGGCGTGACCGAGCGGGCCGCGAGCATTCCTTGCAGCTGCCGAACGGTGGTGACCCCGGAGGAGCAGGCGTTTTTCACCGACGTGGCCCGGGCGAGGACGAGCGTTGGTGACGCGGTCTTCAGATCGTTCCTGAACGCCTGCGCCACTCCCCGAAGCACGTCGAGCGTGTCTGCCGTGGCATACACGGCGTCGGCGTACCGGCGGAGGACTACGCTGTCAGGTGTTTGGGAGACGGACGGAGCGACGGGCGCGACGAGGGCGCCCCACAGCGGTACCCAGAGTGCAAGCATCAGGAGTCAATACCGACTTCGCAGTAGGTGAGGGGCTCGCCGGGTTGCGGCGGCAGGAAGAGACAACCGGCGCCACTGGTCGCGAACCAACCGCCGAGCAATTGGGTAGAGTGATGCCCCACGGGCTCGGCGAAGAGCGCCTGGATCCAGCGCCGGACATGCCGGAGCTCGGGAGCCCGGCGGGACAGCATGCTGAGGACGGCACCGAGCCCTTGCGTCGCCCGAAGGAAGTGGGCGACGGCGTGTACACGCTGGGCGAAGATGTAGGCGCGGACCCCCGGTTCGTCGTACAGCAGGGTGCCTTCGTACGGATCGGCTGGGGGCGCGTCCATCTGGGGGCCGAAGTAGACGAAGACCCGGGACTCGCCATCGCGGCGCTCGACCACGGCCGCAGCCGCATCCGCGCTCACCCGGGCGGCGTGCAGGAGGTCGTCTTCCGCCAGGATGCCGACCGCTGCGGTCCACTCGATGGCCGCGACGGCCTGGTCCAGAGGGCAGCCCACCGTGTCGTCGAACGCCAGCAGGCGCGGCGCTTCGCCGGCCCGCTGGAAGAAGTGGGCGAGTGCGTCGGCCCGGTCGTCGAAGGTGCGGACGATGCGCGAGGTTGCGGGAACGGTCATTGCGTGATTATAACCCTGTGCCGGGGACCCAGACAGACCTTGTTCAGGAGATGCGAATGCGTCGACTCGTCGTGTTGCTGAGCGTGACTGGTTCTCTCGTCGCCGCCCCCCTGGCGGCCCAGGACACCACGCCCACGCCCAAGCCGCCCGACTCGACACATCACGACTCGGTCCCGCCACCCACCGCCGATCAGCTCAAATGGATGGAGGGACTGCGTACGGCAGCCCGCGGAATCGGCCAGCTGAAGAGCGGCATCGAGACCGTGCAACGCGCCGGTACCAGCACGACTCAGCTCAAGCGAGCCGGAAAGCTCCTCGCCGGATTCTGCGGGACGGGCCGCGGATTCATGCACACGGGCGTCGCACGGATGAGTTCCACCGCCTATCCCCCGGGCGACAACCGAAAGATCGCGAAGCAGGTCGTCATCCAGATCGACTCGGTCGCCAAGGAGACCACGAACTGCGAACAGACGGCGGCCAAGGATCCCAAGACTTCCGTTCAACACCTCACTCCGCTCCTCGTGAGTTACGAAGCGTCCATCGCGGCGTGGCGCGCGATGGTCGGGCTCCCCGCGATCCCGACACGGAACACCAAGCCATAAGATATTTCCCGATATCGGGTTATAGTTCCATCGTCGGATAAGTGTCGTTATAGTGTCGCTATTAAGCCAGATAGCGCGCAAATCGCGCAAGCCGTTTGTATGTGGTCGTTTACGTTGCTTGACACCCCCAAAAACCACCTCTACTTTCAGCCCCGGTTCAAGCAAGACGTGGCACCGTCACCGGTTAGACTGCGCACCGCGAGAACCAACAGGTCTCGCGGTTTTTGTTTGAGCCCGTCGCTGATCGCGGTGGTCAGCGTCGCACTATTCCGGGGCAGTGCCCCTCAGTTCGAGGATGCAACAGATGGCCAAGGGCAAGGTGAAGTGGTTCAACGACGCGAAAGGCTTCGGCTTTATCGCGCAGGAGTCGGGACCAGACGTGTTCGTCCACTTCACGGCGATCCAGGCGGAAGGGTTCCGTAGTCTCGCGGAGGGCGACAGCGTGGAGTTCGAAGTCGCTCAGGGACCCAAGGGATTGCAGGCGCAGAACGTCCGCAAGGTTTGATGCAGCACCGCAGGATCGCTGGAGGGACGGGCCCGGTGACCATCACCGGGCCCGTTTTTCATTTTCAACCCTATATTGTCTTTCGACCATGCGCGCGCTGACTCTCGCTCTCGCACTCGCTCCCGGCCTCCTGGCTGCGCAGTCTCAGCCGTCCGCCGCGCCCGCCACCCTGCTTCCCTACCGGGGGTTCCGTCCGGGCGTCTCCGCGGCCGAGTTCGAAACACGCGCGCGGTCGCTCACCCGCGCCGGCGCGACGCCCCTCGTGTGCAACACGTCCACCCGTACGGCACAGGTGATGGAATGCGGCGTCATCATCCACGACCCGGATGACGGTGCGGAGTTCTATCTCAGCGGACACTTCATCGACGGCCGCGCGGACGTGGTGTCGTTCGGAGACTCGGGAACGAGTGCGCTGGTGATCAAGGTGCAGCGCGAGCTGCGGGCGCGGTACGGGCCGCCCCATCCGGTCGGGACCGCTTCGTGGCAGTGGCGGCAAGGTGCCCAGTTCGTCAGGCTCACCTGGCGGGCACGGGGACCGCGACGCTGGATCTTCATCCAGCTCACCGACACCGACGTCATGCGCGGAATCGGGCACTACGTGCCCCGCGAAGCTCCGAAGAAGAGCTGATCAGATCACCGTGACCGGCGCCAGCCGGCCACGTTCCGCCTCATAAGTCGCTTCCGCCGTATCCAGCGCATACCGCACTCCGGGCATCTCAGGATCCGGGTACTTCACGTTCAATGGCACAACGCCCGTCAGCCGGCGCACCGCCACCAGCGCCCGCGTCACTTCGCAGCAATCCGCGTCGGCCCCGGTATGGCCGCTGATGCAAAGCTCATGAAATAGCGGAAGAGCCCGGGCATCGCCCACATAGTAGAGGGAGCCGAGAATCTTCGGCCCGAGGAAGCGGCGGCGCAGCTGTTCGCCTCTGATCCGGTCGAAGAGCGAAAGGAGGTCGTCAACCTGGTCGGGATACCACCGCGCCGCCTCGACGGCGGCGGCTACGAACGCGTGGTGCGACGCGGGAGTCCGCAGGTATCGCTGGAAGAGGGGTCCCGCCGCCGGCGGGTGCCGCTCGGCCAGGGCCAGGAGCGCGAAGTACCGGCGGGCAACCGGCGCGAGGGGATCGGAAATGACGGTCCGCAATCCCGCACTGCCCCACCGCGACGCGACCAGTGCGGCGGCCGCCGCGTGCTGCCAACGTTCCAACTCGGGAACGCGGAACGTGCTGGTGTGCAGGTCCCGCAGAGCGCGGGCCCGCGCCAGTGCCGCGAGGAGATGCCGGTCGAGGGCCGCGAGCCCGCGCTCGAGGGGCTCCGAATCCGGATGGCGGGCGACGGCAAGCGCCTCCCATCCCACCCGCGCGAGCTCCTCCGCGTCCCAGACCGCTTCGAACGCCGCGGTGTCCCGCGTCGTAAGCAGGCGTTCGAGTGCGCCGGTGAATTGGAAGAGCGTGGCGACCTGATCCACGAGCCCAAATTATCCCCCCACCGGCATTGCGGAACCCCTTGCGCGGCCTTAACCTTGCCGCGGTTCACCCCCTCGGAGGACGTCCTGCGGAATCTGGCCCTGCTCTGCGCCGTGACCCTGTCGGTCGCCTGCTCCGGGTCGAGTGGCACCATCACGATCGCCGTGTCCGGGGACGTGAAGGAGGCCAGCGGGGTGAGCATGCAGGCCGCCGCAGAGCTGGCCGCCAGCCAGATCAACGCCCGGGGAGGCATCGGCGGCCGCCACCTGGACATCCGCTTCCTGCCTGACTCGGGCGACCCCAACGTCGCCGTGCGCATCGCCCGGCGGCTCGTGGACGATGGCTCCGTGGTAGCGGTGGTCGGACACGTGACCTCCGGGATCACCCAGGCGGCGATGGGCGTCTACGGCAGTGGCCGGAACCCCCTCCCGGTCGTTTCGCCGACCGCTTCCAGTCCCGACCTGTCCGGCGTTTCCCCCTACTTCTTCCGGACCTGTCCCACCGACCTGGCCCACGGACCGGCGCTCGCCCGCTTCGCCCGCAACACACTGCACGCGTCCCGGGTCGGCGTCCTGTTCGAGAATGACGACTATGGCCGCGGCATGAAGCGCGCCTTCTCGCGGGAGTTCCGCCAGCTGGGTGGCACGATTGTCTCCGAGGACCCCTTTTTCGCGACGACCCCGTCGCTCGAACCCTATCTCGCGCGGATCAGCCGGAATGGGGGCGCGGACGTGCTCGTCGTCGGAGCCGACCCTGAAGGCGGGACCCTGGCCCTTCGCGATCTGCGCCGCCAGGGCAGCAAGGTGCCGGTGATCGGTGGTGACGGTCTCGCCGGCATCGAGGCCGACTCGTCACTCGCCGAAGGCACCCGGATCTCCCTCTCGTATCTCGCGGACCGGCCCGGAGCGGCGAACGCCAACTTCGTCGCCGCCTACGCGCGCGCCAATCATGGCGACCGCCCCAACGACACCGGCGCCGAGACTTACGACGCCGTGAATCTGCTGGCGAAGGCGATCGAGCAGGTGGGCCCCGACCGTCAGGCTATCCGCGACTATCTGGCCCAGGTGGGGCGCGGCCATCCCGCGTTCGAAGGCGTCACCGGGACCATCGCGTTCGACTCCCTGGGGGACGTGCCCGCCAAGGCCGTGGTGATCGGCGTCGTGCACGACGGGCACCTCGAGCTCGACCGCACCCGATGATCGCCCGGTTCGACACCCTCCGCTGGCGGATCGTCGCCGGGTTCGCATCCCTGGCCCTGCTCCTCCTCATCGGCTCGGGCGCCGGCATCTATTCGCTCTGGAAAATGCGCGACGCGGTCGGGCAGGAGCTGGCCCGGCTGCAGACCTCCAACCAGATCTCGACCGCCGTGATGGCGACGACCTTCGCCGAGATCCGCGCCGCCGAGCAATACCTGAACGAGCCCACGGCGGCAGCCTCTGCGGACTTCCATCAGAACGCGGACAGCGCGTTCGCGGACGCCAAGGACCTGAGCGGCATCGAAGGGCTCACGGTCGAAGACCGGCTCGCGGTGAACCGCGTGCAGCAGATCCAGGGCCAGATCGAGGTGACCTACTCGCTGGCCCATGCGCTCTCGGACATCGGCCGCGTCCCCCAGGCCGAGCAGGAGGCCCAGCAGGCCCGTGGCCCGGCCCGCGAACTCACCACCATCCTGCTCTCCCTCGGCGCCCGCCAAGCTGACCGCTCCCGCCAGGCCACGGATCGCCTCAGCTCACTGGCCCGGCGGATGACCTTCCTCCTGAGCGGCGTCCTGGTGCTCGCGGTGGTCGGCGGGACGCTGATCGGTTGGGGCACACTGACGATGGTCGAGGCGCCCCTCCGCCGGTTGGCGACGGCCGCCGAGCGCTTCGGCGCCGGTGACCTGCGGCCCCTGAGCACCGGGAAGATGCCGTCCGAGTTCGAGGTCCTCGCGGCCGCCATCCGGGACATGGGAGAGCGGCTCCGCGGGATCGTCACCGAAGTGATCACAGAGGCAGACCGCATCGCGACGTCGGCGGGGGATTTGTCGGCGGTCAGCGAAGAGTTGGCGGCATCCAGCGCCGAGGTATCGACGGCGATGGTCGAGATCTCATCCGGAGCCGAGAAGCAGCGGAACGAGCTGAACGAGATGGGCGCCGGGCTGGCCCAGCTCAAGGCCGCCGCGGCGGAGATCGGGGACGCGGCAGAGCGGGTCACGAAACTCGGTGAAGAGATCCGCAACGTCGCGGACCGTCACCGGCACGACGTTATGTCCGCCTCGACCGCCCTGCTCGAAGTGCGGGAGGTGGTGCAGACCACCTCCAGTCAGGTCACGGCACTGGCGCAGCAGAGTGCCTCGATCGACGACTTCGTGGAGCTGATCAAGCGCATCTCGTCGCAGACCAACCTGCTCGCCCTGAACGCCGCCATCGAAGCGGCGCGTGCCGGCGAGCATGGCCGCGGCTTCGCCGTGGTGGCGCAGGAGGTCCGGCAGCTGGCGGACGAGTCCGCCCGTGCCGCCGAGGACGTGGCGCAGACCACGACGGCGATCAGAAAGCGCGTGGACGAGGTCACGGTCACGATGGGTGCCGGGCAGACCAAGGTCCATGGGATCGAGACCACGGCGCGTGGCGCGGCCACGGGCTTGGCGGAGATTGTGTCGGCGGTGGAAGAAGTGGAGCGGGCGGCGGCCAAGGTCCGTCAGGCCGCCGGCGTCAATCGTGAGGTCACGGACCACATCGGCGAGCGGGCCCAGCAGGTCTCGGCCCGCGCGGTGAACCATGCCGCGGGAGCTCAGGAAGTCAGCGCCGCCGCCGAGGAACAGGGCGCGTCCACCGAAGAGATGGCCGCTTCTTCAGGAGGCCTGCTCCAGGCCGCCGAGAAGCTCCGCACCCTGATGAAGGGCTTCCGCGTCTAGCTGCCGCCTTACCGTCGCGGCGGGGCCGGCTTCCTCCGGACCTGCGGCGACACCTTCCTGCGCAGTGAATCCGGATACATCGGCACCACCTTGATCCTCATCGGCGACATCGTCCGGGCGGGCGAAACACCCACGGGCGGCGCGGACGAATTGGTGAGCGTGCTCCCGCTCGTGTAACCCGACGCTATCGCAAGGACAGAGAACTGGCCGGTGCTGTTGAAGACGACTCCGACGGAGTCGTAGTACGACCCTACCGGGATCGTCAGGTGCGTCGAATCCCAGACCGCATTCCCGTCGGTAGTCGATACGGTGACGTTCAGCGGCGCGTTCACCGTCCCATACCGGTATCCGAGGGTGTCCTCAGCATAGACGTAGACCTGCGTCTTCACGCCCCGCGACACGCAGCACGACACGACGGGCTGAATCAACGGCGTATAGACGCTCAGGGCCTGGACGGAGTCGGAAACGAATCCGCCCGGCACGCGCACCGTCAGGTTGGCGCTGCCCAATCCCTTGCCGGTGATCGGGAAGTACACGAAGTACGAGTCCGGCAGCATCGTCACCGTCGCAGGCACCGTGAAGACCGCTGGATCGGAGCTGGACAGACTGATCACGACCGCCGACTTCACGTTCGCCGGGAAGTACATGTAGTTGTCGATTGTCGTCTGCCCGAGTCCAGCCGCGTACGGCGCCCCCGCGTAGACGTACAGGAACGCCGTATCCACCTGCACCTGCGTGACCGCCGCCGGATATCCCGGCGCCCGCCACGTGACGGATGTGTTCCCGGGCTTCACGCCGCCGACGTACGGCAGGGCGTAGAAGTTGCCCGCCGGAATCGTGTAGGTGGCGGAATCAGCCTTCGCGATGGTCGAATCCGCGGTCGAGTCGGTGATCACGAGGTCCGTCGCGGTGAAATGGACCGTCCCGGTCGAATCCGCCGTCTCGAGGAGCATCGGCACGGACAACGTGCCGTCGTACGTGACCAGGCTCGAGTCGACGATGAGCCTCGGCGTCGTGACGATCACGTTCGCGGTGGCGTCGTGGTAACCGGCCGCGTGCGCGATCAGCGTCGCGGACCCCACATTGTTCCCGGTGATCTGGATGCAGCATCCCTGCGTGGTACCGGCAGGAATGATCACGGTGTTCGCCACCAAACCGAACGTCTGCAATCCCGCGGACGTGGTGCTGTCGCTCCGGCCGAGTTTCACGGTGAGGTCCGAGCCCACCGGAATCCTGGTCGACACGAGACCGTAGTAGGACACCTGCCCCTTGCCCAGCATGTAGGCCGCCGTGTCGAACGACAGCGTCAGCCCGGTGTCCGCCGTGGCGGTAAAGGTTACCGACGGCGGCGGGCCGGCGAAGACCCCGACGATGGACGCCGTAATCGTGTCCGTCCCGATCCCCGTCCCGAGCTTGTAGGTCGCCTTGGCGAATCCGAATGAATCGGCGACCGTCGTGTCCGGCGTGACCAGGGACCCCAGGCCAGTCTTGGCCCACGCCACCTTCGCGAGCGCCACCGGGATCCCGTTCACGTCCGTCACCAGGGTCTGCAGCGGAAGCGGGAGGACGGCTTTGGGGGTGTCGACCTGCACGTCCCCCCCGGCGATGTAGATGAACGTCGGAGCCCCGCCACCCGTCTTCGGCACGATGTAGATCTGGGTCGAATCCAGGATGTGGTTGGGCGTTTCGCCGATCAGCCAGGTGGTGTCCACTTTCGTGCCCGGGTTGATCGGCACGAGTATGGGCGTCAGGTAGGTCGGATAGGTGATGACGCCAAGTGCGGGATTCTGGAGCCGGAAGCCCACCGGCACACCGGTCAGCGTGCCTTCGAATGAATCGCCCACCGACGCATAGAGCGTCACCGGTAGACCCGGGACGATGGTCGTATCCTGCGGGCCGATGAACAGGTTGCCGGCGTTGCTCCCCGGTCCTACCAGCCGGGCCAGCAGATTGGGGCCCGGGTTGTTCCCCG
>DATNDQ010000088.1:0-6686 GCA_035553475.1 Gemmatimonadales bacterium | reverse complement strand
AAGCGCGGCGCATCGCCGAGCACACTCTTCAGAGTGTGAAGTACGTCCCGCGGTGACCCACCCCAGTGCCTGCTCCACGCCCGGCGCATCTGCAGGGTTGACCGAAAGCCGCCGAACTCCGCTGCCCGCGTCACCGTCGCTCCATACTCGAGTGCCTGCCGGGCGCGCTCGAGCCTGATCGCCTGGAGGTACTGAAGGGGGGAGACGCGCGCGTGCTCGAGAAACAAGCGGAGCAGGTGACGCTCGGTGGTGTTTCCGGCCGCCGCGAGTGCCGGCATGTTCCAGTCCCGCTCGGGTGCGTTGACGATCGCATCCTGCACCCGGTGTACCGTGGTATGCAGGTGCCCACGCCCGCCGCGATACGGTGACTGTTCCGGATCCCGATCCGACCGCCTCAGATAAACCACCATGTCCTCGGCGACGCTCGCCGCCAGCGCGTCTCCGCATTCCTCGCCGATCAGGTGCAGGGCAATGTCGATCCCCGCTGTAATGCCCGCGCTCGAGGCCAGGGGCCCATCGATCACGAACACCCGGTTGTCCATCACGGTCGCGTGAGGCGCGAGTGCGCGCAGCGCCGGCAACAGCTCGTGATGTGTGGTGCAGCGCCGGCCGCCGAGCAGGTCCGCGCGAGCGGCGAGCAAAGTGCCGGAGCAGATCGTGACCAGCCGATGCTCACCGGAATTGCCGCGGAGAGAATCGCCGAGGAAGCGATTGAGCCAGCGCGCGGTGACGGTCACCGCCGGTGTGACGTCACCCAGGTGCTCGGTCGGCTGGCCGACGACCACCACCCACGTGTTGGGAACGAGCCCGCGCGGCAGTGGTTCGAGGTTCGCGATGGCCAGTCCGACCGACGTCTCCTGCATCCCCCTGGGCGCCGCGTACCGCAGCCGAAACCGGGGCGGCAGCCCGCGCAGTCCTCGATGCTGATTGGCGAGCCGAAACGCTTCGGCGGGCCCCGCCACGTCGAGCAGGAGGGAATGGGGCAGGATGACGAAGAGGACGTCGATGAGGTCTGCGCGTGTGATCATGTCTGAAAGTGATCCAAAGTTGTCGGTCCAGGGCGCGACAGCGCGGGGCCGTCGTGGATACGTTCGCGGAACTCCCCGCACCGTGAGGCGCGTATTCGCACCCTGAGGATGGCTTTACTGACCCTGGTAGTCTGGCCGTTTCTGGTCCCCGAAATCCAGGCACAGACCGCCGGCAGCAGGCTCGAGAGCACCGTCGATACGTCCCTCAAGCCCGGGGATGACTTCTTCGCCTACGCGAACGGGGCCTGGCTGGCCCGGGCAGTGATCCCGCCGGGTCACGATCGGTGGGCCGTTCGGGACGAGATCAACGCGCGGACTCGCCAGCAGATGGACGCGCTCCTCGACGATGCGGCGAAGGCGCCCGCCGGGTCATTGGCCCGAAAGGTCGCCGATTTCCGCGCGGCATTCCTGAATGAAAAGGCCATCGAGGAGCGGGGCGTCACGCCGCTGAAGCCCGTCTTCACACAGATCGACGCGGCGAAGGACAAGCTGGCGCTCACCCGCCTCCTGGGTGGCACGATGCAGTCGGACGTCGATCCCCTGAACTTCGGCGTCTACGGGTCAGCGCTGGTGCTCGGCCTGTCGGTGGAGCACTCGATCCACGGCGAAAAGACGTATGGCGCGTTCCTGCTCCAGGGCGGCCTGGGGCTCGGCGACCGCGACCAGTACTTGAAGCAGGACTCCGTCACGCTCCTCCATCGCTCGCGGTATCGCCGGTATATCGCGCGAATGCTGGCCCTGGCCGGGTTCGACCGGACGGACCAGCGTGCGGAGTCGGTGCTCGCCCTGGAAACGGCGATCGCGCAAAGCCAGGCCACGAACGAGGCGTCGGCGGTGGACCGCAATGCCGACCACGTATGGACCCGGGAGCAGTTCACGCGCGACGCACCCGGCATGGACTGGAATGCGTTCTTTGACGCCGCCGGCCTGGGGCACCAACAGTCGATCGTGGCTTGGCAGCCCTCGGCGGTGAAGGGTGTCGCGGCGCTCGTCGCCTCCCAGCCCCTCGACGCGTGGAAGGACTATCTCCGCTTTCACGTCATCGACGAGTACGCCGACGTCCTGCCGCACGCCTTTGCCGAGGCCGCCGCTGGGATGCGCGAAGACCAGCGCACGCGGGAGCAGCGTGCGCTGGCGATGACCCAGTCCGCTCTCGCGGGTCCCATCGGGCAGCTCTACGCCGAGCGGTACTTTTCGCCCGCGCAGAAAGCCCGGGTCCAGGCGGTCGTCGACAATGTGGCCCAGGCGTTCCGCGAGCATGTGACCAACGCAGCCTGGCTGTCACCGGCGAGCCGGGCGACCGCGCTCGCCAAGCTCGACGTGCTCTACGTGGGCATCGGCTATCCGGACCATTGGGAGGACTGGAGCGATTTGCGGATTGACCCGGCGGATGCTTTCGGCAACGCCCAGCGGATCGCGGAGCGCAGCTATCACCATGCGCTGGCGCGGCTCGACCAGCACTATGACCAGCACGAGTGGGTGATGCCGCCACAGACGCCGGGCGCGGTGCTGATCTTCCAGCAGAACGCGTACGAGTTCGCGGCGGCCCTCCTCCAGGCCCCGAAGTACGACTCGGCGGCGTCGGACGCCGCGGCGTATGGCGCGATCGGTGCCATCATCGGCCACGACGTCAGCCATTTCGTTGACGTGCTGGGCGCGGACTACGAACCGAGCGGCGAGATGCGCCACTGGTGGACCGTGGAGGACTCGGCGCGCTTTGCGGCCGTCGCAGATCCGATCGTGCGGCAGTTCTCGGCCTACGAGCCGCTTCCTGGCGTCCACGTGGATGGCCGGCTCACGAGGACGGAGAACGTCGCCGATCTGGCCGGTCTCGTCGCCGCCTTCGAGGCCTACCGGAAGACACCGCGTACCAGGGCGGAGGACCGGCAATTCTTCATCGCCTTTGCGCAGGCGTTCGCGGCCAAGTTGAACGAATCGGCGCTGCGTGCGCAGCTGGGGAATGACCACGCGCCCGAGAGGTACCGCATGAACACCGTTCGCAATCTGGACGCGTGGTACGACGCCTTCGACGTCACGCCCGGGCAGAAGCTCTATCTCGCGCCGGCCGACCGCGTGCGGATCTGGTAACGGAGATGCGCGTCACGGTCTGTGAGTTGCCCCACGAAGCACGAGCCCTGGCCGTCTCGTGGCTGGCGCTGTGCGATCACGCGGAGTCTTCACGATCCGAATTGGTCTTGTTGCCGGAGTTTGCTGGCAGCGAGGCCGTGTGGGAGTCCCAGGAATTCGATCAGGGACGATGGAATGCCGTCGAAGCCTCGGGTGAGGAGCTGCTCCGTCACCTCCCTGAGCTTGGGGTTGAGTTCGTCGTGGGTACCAGGGCCGTGAGTGAGCAGGGACGGCGCTTGAACCAGGGATACCTGTGGTCCCGGTCCGAGGGTCTGCTGCCGCTGCGGAGCAAGTACTACATGCCGGAAGAGCCGTGGAGCTGGGAAGCGACCTGGTGTCAGCGGGGCGATCCGGCGTTTCCCGTATTCCACGCGGGATCGCTGTCGTTCGGGCTCAACGTCTGCACGGAGCTCTGGGCCCTCGAGACCTACGCCGCGTACGCCGCGCTGGGGGCCGACATGATTCTGTCACCGCGCGCGACGGCGTTCGCCACGACCACGCGTTGGGTGTCGGCGGGGGTCGTGGCGGCCATCCGGTCCGGGGCCTTCAGTGTCTCATCGAATCGCGTGGAGCCCACGGGGAGGTGCGGGGGGCACGGGTGGATCATCGATCCGGCGGGGGAGGTCGTCGCGCTCACGTCGTCGGCGGAGCCGTGTGCGACCAGAGAGATCGACCTGGTGAAGGCCGCGAAAGCCAAGCGGACCTATCCTCGGTACGTGTTCGCTGACTAGGCTCGTTTCTTCGCGATCCCGGACTCGAAACGGACGCCGGGTTCGTCCCCGGTCTTCACAGGCCCAAGGCCTGTGCTCGGCGCGGCACTGCGCTGAAAGCGCACCGCATCACCGGTCTATCTGAACCTGAGTTCAGGATAGCGGGCGGAGAGGGCGGTGACCGCACTCGGGTTCCGGGAATCTGCAAAGACTTGTTCGAAGAACGTCTGCACCGTGGTCGTGATGATTTCCCACGCCCTTCTGCCGTCCAGAATCCGACCGCCGAATTGTGAGATAGTCGTCGGCATGACGAACGGGCCGTCACTGAAGCTCATGTGACCGGTCCCCGCTATCCGTGCCACGAGCAGGGGTGCTTGGGCCTGACGGGTGAGGGAGTCGATGAATTCAGCGAAGCCGCTCCCACGCGCTTCGAACTGCGCGCGCGTGAGGTGACGTCGTGCGAGATCGGAATCACTGTAGATCGGTTTCTCCAGGAGGAACAGCGTCGGGTGTCGAATGCCCTCGCGTACGAAGTTGGCGATTGGCTGGTGGTGGGGGTCGAGTGGCCCGCCATCCAGGTTGACCGCCGCGCGGATCCGCGGGTCCCGATTCGCCGCATCCACGGCGATGAGCCCACCGGACGAGTGGCCGAATGCCCCCACCCGGTTCCAATCGATTCCCAGGGCGACCTGTCCGGCGACGCCGGGGAGCCCGGTCTTGAGGCGGTCGAGCACGAACGAAACATCCGCAGCCCAACCTGCTGCCTGCTGTCGTTGAACGCCGGCATCGTCGATGGAATTGGCCGAGTCGTCACCCGCCGTGAGAACGGTGTCTCGGGGATAGGCGGTAAACCCCTCGTATGGGAGGTCGATCGCCGCGACGACGTAGCCGTGACTGGCCAGCTCGGTTGCGAATCCCGTGTAGTTGGCACGCGCAACACCAAGCCCACCGAGCAGCACCAGCAACGGGTGACCGCGGCCCCGAAGGGGTGCGTCGAGCGTGGCATGGGTGTCCACGGCTTTCCAGGAGTTCAGTGTCGTCGAATCCAGCCCGTAGTACTGCTGGGAGATCAGGGCGGGGAAGATCCCCGAGTCGTTCAGGTAAGGCGCGTGGGCGTGGGCCGCGTCCCCAGCGGGATACCAGAGTTGCACCAGGATGGCCCGGCCGCCGAAGTGGTTGTGACTGACGGAGTCCCGGCGTGACGAGTCGACCAGCGCGAACTCTGTTGTGCCGACCGCATACTGGCCGGTGGGCGCCGGCAGGGCGGGAGTTTGGGCTGCGATGGCCAGAGTCAGGAACGGCAGGATCACGAGGGTCTCCCGAGGGTGAGCGCGACATCGGGTGAGATGCCGTGGTACTCTGAGTGGTTGCGGGCGCTATCTCTGCGTGTGACGGGTGGTGGCGGGCTTGGGATGAGCTGATCACAGGCCCAAGGCCTGCACACTCTTCAGAGTGTGATCAATAGGGCTGAACCGTCGATACCTCTCCCGGAGGTCCCAGGCGGAGGCGAACGTGGGAGGACTTGGAATTGGTCATGAACGAGTCTCGCATCCCATCGAGGGTCAGGTACCAGCGTCCACCCTCCTGCCAGATGAGGGGGTCGTAGAAATACCACACTTTGGGATCGACGTGCACCTCGGCGATCAGGACGACCGTCGCGGACTTCGACGAGTCGCCCGTTAACCATTGCAAGTACAGGTGCGGCCGATCGAAGGGGGTTCCACCATTGGTCACGATCGCGCGATACCATCCCACGCCGCCATCGCTCGTCCAGTGTCCACCGACAGCCACGAGTCGCTCGACGGTGCTGTTGCACGTGACGCGGAGCTGCGCATCGATCGTCCACTGATCGCATGAGGCCGTCTCCGGATCCGCGTCCCCGCTGATGGTGCCACGCCCGTGATATGCCTCCTCCGTGTGGTTTCCCGCTTCAAAGCACACGCTGTATCTGGGGCTTGCCGCATCGAACGCGGGGATGACCCAGATCACCTTGTTGTGAACCACAGTCTGGGGAAAGTGAAATCGGCCTCCCGAGTCGGTGAGGGTCGTTAGGACATAATGCATGCATGCGCTGTCCCGGCCATCCGTGGACAGGCGGATCCAGGCGTTCCGAACCGGAGAACCGTCTTGGTGACGGTACACCCCCGTCAGGGGGGCCGATGTGGCGTTGGTGCGGGGGATCGGAATGGGGCAGCCGCCGAGCGCGGGAAGAAGAATGACGAGCGCCGGCAGGAGCAGGCGGTGGAGCTGGTGTTCGGTCACGGACGGCGCCCCATGGTCCGTCTAATACCATCCAACGAACGTCGGGTTCGCCCCTGGTCATCACAGGCCCGAGGCCTGCGCTCGGCGCGACACTGCGCCTAAGCGCAGCGCACCGCCGAGCACGCTCTTCAGAGTGTGAAGAAAAAGGCCCTCACTAACCCTTCTTGTGGCTGTGCCGGTCCTTCTCGTGAGTGTCTTTCTTCTCCGGGCTCACGAGCACCTGGAACACGACGGCGTCCCAGGCATTGTGAATCCCCGTGAAAAGGAGGAGCAATGACGCGGCGGCGACCCCGAAAAGCCCCATCTTGGCGTGAGCCTCACCCCAGATCGGCGTGAGTGCCAGGAGCACGTAAGAAAGGAAGGGAAGGATGAGGTGGAAGATCCAGTCCTCGAGGACCGGCTGATACACCGTCTGCCGGAGCATCCGCCGCAGCACGATCACCGCGTAGACCAACCCGCCGACGCCGAACAAGCCAAGGATGATCATCACCGCCGTGATCGAGTCCCAGGGCGCGCGGAGCAGGGCGCAGAGGAAGAGGACGACGCTGAAATGGACGAC
>DATNDQ010000087.1:0-17057 GCA_035553475.1 Gemmatimonadales bacterium | reverse complement strand
CGCCCACCTCGCCATCGCCAACCTCACGGGTGCCATCCGTCTGCTCCTCGGACTCGGCTGGCCGATGATCTACGCGGTGTACGCGTGGTACGGACGCCGGCAGGGGAATCCGCGGCGCCAGGCCATCACGTTGAAAGAGGCGCACGCCACCGAGGTGGTGGGGCTGATTCCCGCTCTTCTGTACTTCGTGATCATCCTGGTGAAGGGGACCATCGGCTGGATCGACGCCGCGATCCTGCTCGTGCTCTACGCTCTCTACCTGTTGGCCCTGTTGCGCCACCCGCCGGAATCCGGAGAGCACGTCGAAGATGCGCCAGCCGTCGCGCAATGGGCCTACCGGCAACCGGGCTGGCGCCGCCCGGCGGCGATCGGTGGCCTCTTCCTCGTCGGCGGTGCGCTCCTCTTCTTCACAGCGCATCCCTTCCTCGAGTCCATGCTCGCCGTGGCCGGCATGCTCGGCGTGAGTCAGTTCGTGCTGGTGCAGTGGGTGGCCCCATTCCTCTCCGAGTTCCCGGAGAAGCTCTCGGCTTTCGCGTGGGCACGACGGGTGTCGCACGCGCCAATGGCCCTGATGAACCTCGTGTCGAGCAACATCAACCAGTGGACCGTGCTCGCACCGATGATCCCGCTCGTGTACGGCTACTCGCATTGGCGCGCGACCGGGACCTGGAGCGATTTCCATTTCGACGGAGAGCAACAGCTCGAGATTCTGATCACCCTGCTGCAGAGTACTGTCGCGGTGCTCGTGCTCCTGACCCTCGAGTTTCAGTGGTACGAGGCGGCGGGGATTTTCGTGCTCTGGCTGGTGCAGTTCCTGGTGCCGCACTGGCGGGTGGAGGTGGCGTGGGGGTATGGGGCCTGGATTGCGTTATTGGTCGGGCTGTATCTGTTCAAACGTCGGCGGCCGGTGGCCTTGAGAGCTGCGTGGCAGTCGGTTAGACGGTTAGACGGTTAGTCAGAGAAACACGATCGGCCGCTGCGCTGAGCGCCGCGGCCGATCGGAACATCAGGAACGGAGAGGAAAGTCGAAGCCCGAAAGTAATGACTGGTCCCTCACCGCAGCTTCTGTCTTCCCCACGAAGGGGGCCTGACATTGGTTACAGTATCTGGGTCCACATCCGAGCTGTTGGCTCGACAGTTGAAGCTCTCTGTCCCCAAGACTACGATACCTCACGGGACGCTTTCGTCAAGGAAGGGTTGATGAACATCACACTCATCGTCGCCATTGCGTCACTGATCGCCTGGACGGTCCTGTTGTTCGTTATGCACATCGGGGCCGGTTCAGTGAACCTGCTCTACGCCATCGCGGCGATCGCGGTGGCCCGGCGGATCATCGTCGGCAACCCGAAGTTCATGTCATGACGAGACGTTCAGGGAACGCCTCAATTGCGTTCCCCCGCTCGGCGCCCTAGGTTCGGAGAAGATGGCCTACTTGCAGAGATGGAGTCCTGAGCAGGGACCGGTCGTCATGTCGGCCCTTCGCGAGATGCTGCAGAGCGAGGGCAAGCACACGGCGTGGTGGTCCGACGTGCCCGGCGCCAAGGGCGGCGATCAGGCCACTCACTGGCCGGAAACGCGCTGGGTGGTGTCGGGATACCTGCGGGTGCGCGTGGGAGCAGAGAGCTACGATCTGGGCCCCGGCGACCGCCTCGATCTCCCGGCGGACACGCCGCACACGACGGAGGTTATTGGTCTCGGGACCGCCATCCATTTGGTCGGGACGAAGGATGCGAAGCTGGTGTCGTTGAGCGCCTAAGACGTCTATATCTCCCAGTTCGAAAACAGCACTCCCGTCTTCGGCTGGCGTTCAGCATAACCCGTCAAATACATCCTCAAGTCTGTCCATCGGACCTGATAGCCTCGGGCCATGAGGGATTGATACGCGTCGGCGTACGCCGTCTGGGACCGGATGGCCACGCGTCTGATCCCCGCGCGCGACGCGGCGGCCTCGACCGCGCTCACGACCGCCGCGAAGGATTCTGGTGACCGCGCCGCGAGCTTCAGCACGCGCACCTCATCCCCTTCACGCCCCTCGGCCAAGGGCGCCGAATGCCAGAGCGCAAAGCCGTCGAGCCCCGCGTCCCCCCACACCAGTACCGTGTCCCCCAACGACATCTCCGACGTCAACAAGATTTCCCGCGAGCAGTCGTACCCGGGTGCAAGCTCCTCGACCAATCCGCGGATCGCCGTGACTCCGGAGTGCTGACGGTCACTGGTCTGCTCGGAGAGGAGTGCCGGCACCGGTAGTCGGCGGGTTCCGGTGTCCAACGTCAAGGTGACGGTGAGGTGCCCGGGACGGAATCCGAGCCCCGAGTAGAACCCGATGTTGTCGACGGTCCGGGGCATGGTCTCGAGGCCCACCGTGTGCGCCCCGCGGTCGATGAGCCAATCAGCGGCGGCCCCGACCACACTCTTCCCCACGCCTCCCCCCTGACGATCGGTGCGCACCGCCAGCGGCCCCATCCACCCTTCGCGACCACAGAGATGGGCGAGGTTGAACGCGGCGATGTCGCCATGCTCGTCCCGCCAGAGCATGGCGCCTTCACCCGCGTCGATCAGGGCGTAGCGCCAGATCGCGGGATTGAGCCGAGGGACGCGCACCCCTACGAGGCCATCACGGCGGTACCGGTCGGTGAACGCCTCCGCGAAGAGGCGGTTCAGGCCCTCGATGTCCTGCTCGCCGGCCCGTTCGGGGCCGTGCACCTCGCGCTCAGGCAGCCACGCCCGCATCGGCCCCTCCGAGCGTCGCCGTGTCGTCCCGCACCACGCTGGTGCCCTTGCCGGAGTCGTAGTCCACCCGGATCACCCGGTCCAGGCCATCCCTGATCTGCTCCACGTGCGTGATGAGAATGACCTGCGGAAAGCGGTCCCCCAAACGCCGCAGCAACGTGAGTACGTGGTGCCGCCGCCCTTCATCCAGGGAGCCGAAGATTTCGTCGAGCACCAGAAGCGAGAGCGGCTGGCCGGCGCGCTCCGCGATCATTTGGGAAATGGCGAGACGGAGCACCAGATTGGCGAGGTCCTCCTCACCGCCCGACAACACGGGCTTCGGCAGTTCCTCATCGAGGACGATCACCCGGTAATCCTCGGAGAGGTCGACGTCCGAATACCGGCCGTCGGTCAGGTCGGACAGGAAGCTGGACGCCAGGGTCGCGATCTCGGGCCGCATCGCGGCGTTCAGGCCCGTGCGGAGATCGCCGAGGGCGCGGTCGAGCTCGTTGTGGAGCCGCAAGCGGATGCGGAGGTCCGCGACCTCCTTTTCCTTCTCGCCACGCTCCGTCTCCCGCTTTCGCGCCTCGACCAGCGCTCCTTCAGCGCCGGTCAGCTCCCCGCGCATCTGGGCCAGGCCGACCTCGGCGGCGCGTACCTGGACCAGCGCCTTGTCGTGACGCTGGCGGGCACTGTCGAACTCCGCGTCCGAGAACCCCAGTGCCTTCACGGCATCCGTCAGCTCCTTGGCGCGGGCCTCGCGGGCGGAGAGCACCTTCTCCGCGAGCTCCGCCTCCTTGACCAGGATCTCCCCCCGGCCGGCGCGGTCCTTCAGCGTCGTAGCCTCGAGCAGCACCGGCTTGAGTGCCGCGAGCTGCGCGCGCACGGCTTCATGACGCTCGCGATCGTACCCGGTGGCTCGCGTGGCCAGCCGCTGCTCGAGATCCCGCGACCGATTGACCGCCGTCTCCCGCTCCGCCACCGCCCGGCGCCGCTCCTCTTCCTGGGCGCGCAGGTTCCCCGCGTGTTCGCTCACCGCCCGGCTCCGGCCGGCGATCTCATCCCGGGTCTTGTCGGCGTCCGCGACGCTGGTGGGCTCAGCCTCCAGCTGCTCCACGCGTTTGGCGAAGAACTCACCGTTGTCCTTGATTCCGGTGAGCTGCGCGTCGAGGACGGTGAGCACCTGCGCATACTCCGGTCCCAACGGACGCTTGCACGTCGGGCAGATGCCCTCGGGGCCGAGAGACACGATCTCGTCGCGCTCCTGCTTCACCTCTTTCCACTGCTCACGAAGCTCGTTGCGCTTGGTCTCCGCATACTGGCGCTCGCGAACCCAGGCCGTGCGGGCCTCCTCGGCCAGTCGCTCGGCGGCGGCCAGCTCTTCCGCCACCAGCTTGACCTCCCGCTCGACGGCCGCGAGAGATTCCTCGGCAGGCAGGAGCTCGCCGATGCGCTTCTCCAGGCGCTCCGTCGTCCGCTTGAGCTCCTTGAGCTGCGCTTCCTCACCCTTCCGCGCGACCTCCTCCTTCTGCAACCCCTCGAGCTGTTCCCGCTCACGCTCCAGCGCGAGGATGGGTGCCAGGGTGGGCTCGAGTTGATCCAGCTGCCGGCGGGCATCCCGGGCCGCGGCCAGCTCGCGGTCGAGACGCTGGAACTCCTGGCGCGCGGTCTCGACCTCCTTGTCGGCGATCCGGCGGTCGCCATCGAGCGAGAGCGTCCGGTCACGCCGGGCCTGCCATTCCTTCCACTTGGGCTCTTCTTCGCCGAGCCGCTTTTCGGCGTCAGACCGCGCGTGTTCGGCACTCTTCACCGCGCCGCGGGCTTCTTTCAGCCGGGCCTCGGCCTCCTGACGGGCCTTCTCGAGGGTCGCCCGGTCCACCAGCCCGGCCTCCAGGCCCTTGAGCTCCGCATTCAGGCCGTTGCGTGTCTCGCGGACGTCGACCCGGGCCAGATCCAGGCGCTCGTAGCCGAGGACGCGAGAGAGAAACGCGTGCCGTTCCTCGCGTTTCAACGTCCCCATCACCGCCAGGTCCTTCTGGCCGGTGAAGTACGTGTTGAAGAACTCGTCGTGCGTCATGCCCAATGCCTTCTGCGCCTTCTCCGTCACTTCCTTCAACGAGTTGGCGAGCAGCACGCCATCCTGATACAGCTCCGCGGAGTGGAGCCCCCGCACGATCCGCAGCTCGTGGCGGCCGAGGGCGAGCTCGAGCTCGACTTTGACGGACGAGCGTGCCTTCGCGCGCAGGTTCCGCACCGAATCCTTGTCGCCCCGGGCGGCCTGGGAGCCGTAGATGGCCCAGGCGATGGCCTCGAGGAGCGTGGTCTTGCCCGCCCCATTGGGGCCGACGATGCCCGTGATGCCCTTCCCGAATTCGATCTCGGTATCGGCATGTTGCCGGAAGTTCACGAGCCGGAGGCGGCGCAGCTCCACTAGCGGGGCCCCTCCTCGCGCGTCCCGGCGCCCGCCTTCTCGACGTACTCCACCCCGACGCGGATGAACTCCTCGCGGTCCAGGTCTGCATCGAGGGGGCGGCGGGACAGAAAGTCCTTCACCGTTTCGGGAAGGGTAAGGCTCTTGCCGCCCGGCGTGGCGATCCCTACTTCGCGCTCGGGTGGCGGGGGGCGCCGCAGATCGAGATGGAAGTTGAGCGCCGTGGTTTTCAGGGCGCGGATCGCCTCGTGGTCCAGATCCTTCGCGATCCCGCGGGACACGTTGTTCACGATCAGCCGGATCACCAGGTCGTCCACGGACGGCTTCACTTTCTTCGCCGTCGCGGCAATCGCAGCGTCCAGCTCCGCGGCCGTCTGGTCGGTGGCGTCGATCGGCGGCAAGTCCAGGAAACGCCGGGGCGCTTCGATGGAACGGAAGGTCACCTTCGCGCCGGGGAGATCGACCAGGAGATAGCCCTTCCCCGGGCGCTTGTGGCGTTTCTCGTCCACCAGCTCGCCCCAGGGGTTGTGGCTGACGTAGTCCAGGCTCCCCGAGTACCACATGTTCGGCTCGAGCTCACGCGCCACGTGGTAGGCGCCCAGTGCCACGTAGTCCCAGTGAGAGGCGCCGAGCTCGGCGCGAGTCACGACGCCGCTGCCGTACTCGACCGCGCCCTTGTCGAACGCGAAGATCCCGTCGACCTCCGCGTGAATGACCAGGATGTTGTGCGTCACCCCGGGCTGCGGGCGGAGGGCGGGACGTTCCGCCTGCGCGACCGCGGAGTGCGGGACCGCCAGCACCGCGGCGTCCAGATCGGGCAGCATGATCCGGCGGGGGACGTCGATCACGATCTCGACCCCGAGAGCCTCGTAGAGCCTGAGAATGCTTCCTGTTTCGGCCGACCGCGGCGTGTCGTGGTTCCCCGCCACCATGATCACCTTGGTGGCGGGCAGCGCGTTGCGGAGGCGGTCGAGCTCGCGAAAGAGCGTCAGGATCGCGGCGTTGGTCGGGCGGACGGCGTTGAACACGTCTCCCGCAATCACGACGCAGTCGGGCTCCTGTTCGAGCAGGTCATCCACCGCCCGCTTGAGCGCGGTCGCCACGTCGGCTTCGCGCTGGTTCGCGCCGCGCGGCGTCAGCCGCTCATACTGGCGGAAGCCCAGGTGGAGGTCGGAGAGGTGGGCGAGCTTCATCGCGGGGCGATTGGCCTCATGGCTCGAGCGTCCGTTCGATGGTCTCGTTCAGCGCACCGACCTGGTAGGACGAGGCATACACCTCGATGCGGCCGTCGAGCTCGAGATGTACGGAGATGCCGCGGGTGACTGAAAACGTCTCGGTGCCCGTCAGATCGCCGATGATCTGTCTCACCGGCGTGCCCTGCCGGGACAGCAATTCGGTGTCGATGTGGATCTTCAAGGTCAGGTCAGCCAGCGTGTCTCCGTCGACGATGTGGAGACGCTTGAGTGTCCCCTTCGTCCGCACGCCCCTCGGCAGCGCCGGCCGCTGAAACTGTTCGATTTGCCGAGGTGCCTCGCTGATCCACGTTTCGCCAACCGCGAGAGGATTTTCGGGAAGGGGGACAGTACCATTGAAGACGAGGCCACGCAGGAGCTCGACCGCGGCATCCGACCCCAACGTATCGATTCGTTCCCGCCGTGTGTTGAACCAGCCGACGAACCCGGGGAACGGTCCCAGGGACACCCGGCCACCCGTACCCGCCCGGCTCGAGTCTACCCTCACCCGGAGCAAGCGCGCATCGAGTGAGTCGTCAGCCTGTTCGGTGACGTAGAGGATTGGCTCCAACACGGCCCACTGCAGCCCGCCTTCGAGCCGCGTCCCCTGGGTCCCCGGAAACAGCTGATCGCGCGCGACATAGCGGTATTGAATCCCAGTGGTCCGTCCGAAGCGCAGCGATACCCGCGTTACGGGAACCGGAACGGACGAGGCACCGGATCCACCTCCGCAGGCCACTCCGAGCGATACGACCCCAAGCAAGACGATGACGGCTCGCATGCGAGACCTCCCGCTCAGTACGGCTCCTCAGAAATGGGCGACAACGGCGGCACTGCCCGCCGTTCCCGCGGCACATCGGCGGCGACCTTGTTGCCCAGCGCGCTCCGGAAGAACGCGAGGACGTCGTCCGGACGGGTGCGTCGCACGGCCGCCAAGGCGCGGCGGACGTCTTCCTGCTCGCGTGAGGCTACCAGGTCCTTCAGCACGTTGGGCTTCAGCCGCCGGTCGATCTTCATGAGCTGACGCACGATGGCGTCCTCGAACGGCAGGTCCTCACCGGGCGGGAATTGCTCCACGCCGTCACGGCCCCGCATCACGGCCGGTCTCGGGAACCGGACGAAAATCGGCTGCGTGAAGTGCGGGTGCCTGATCATCAACTCGCCGATCGGCAGAGTCGCAAGCTTGATCTTGGTCGCCGGCGACAGGACCTGGTAGCCGGGGGTCGCCAGCTCGTCGGCATCCATCCGCCCGAACACCTGGGTCCCCGCGTTCCCCACCACCCGCCGGTGTACTTGCGACCGGAACTGCTCCGCCCCGAACAACGCGAGCCCCAGGTACCGGCCGCGTTCGGAGATGTCGAGGAGCATGCGCTTCACGTGGGTCTCCGGCCCATCCCCGGAGGCGTACTTGTTCAGCTCATCCACGAACACCACAACGACGTCCACGCCGAGATTCCGGTGTTCCAGGCGCTCGCGGAGCTTGGAGACCACCCGCGCGAAGACCAGATCCTGGCCGAGCGGGTCGACGTTGGCGACGTCGATGACGTAGACGCCGCGATCTTCGAACGCACCCCAGGGGAGATCGCCCACCGCCCCGTCGTCGGTCACGAGGCCTTTGCAACGCGTCGAGATGTTCGAAAGCCGGTTCCGGACCTTCCGGATGGTGGCGACGTGATGGGTGCGCCACATGTCGCCGCGGCCCGAGTCCTCGACTCCACGCAGGATGGCACGGAACAGCGCATCCAAGTCAGCGAAGGTCTCGACCTGATGCTGGTTCCCGAAGCCGTCGTCGAAGGGCTGCCCGACGACCCGGTCCTTCAGGAAGTCGATAAACGCGTCGGCCTTGGCGTCGATGTCGTCCTTGTTGAGGAGGACCTCGGCAAAGTCGAGAGCCTCGCGCAACCCCCACACCAGGGGCTCGACGTCCCCCACCAGATCGGGGTGCGTCCGTAGCGTGTTGAGGTTGACGCCGTCGGGCTTGAACGGGGCGTAGTAGCGCACCCGCTTGAAGGGCTCCGGGCGGACGCCGAGGCGCTCGTACCGGCGGCGGTCCTCTTCCTGGAGCTTGCCGGGGCGGTCCAGGAAGCAGAGATCGGGGCCCTTCACGTTGAAGCAGACGGCGGCAACGCGGCCGCGATGCGCTGGGAAGTGCTGGAAGATGGAAGAGATCAGGAACTCGACCGCCGACGTCTTGGTCGCCAGCCCCGAGATCCCGGAGATGTTGAGGTGCGCGGCTTCGGGACCCAGCAGGAAGTCGGAGTCCAGGTAGACCGGGGCTTCGAGTCCGCCCGAGGTGTAGAGCCCGACGGGGATTCCGGTCGGCTCCGCCCCCGTGAGGTACGCGTCCATGCGGAGTGCCGAGGCGACGTCCGCATCACTCGCGACCAGGACCCGGCCCAGGGGGACGGGCTGCAGGGGATCTTCCGGAAATTGGCGCAGGACGGCGGCGGTCCAGAGCCGGATCTCCTGTCGCATGGTCGGGGCGGTGCCGGCGCGCTCGGGATCGCCATCGGCACTGACCACGTCATGGAGGGGCGTCGCCAGATCGGAGTACGCGAAGGCGTCGGTCACCACCCCGAAGACGACACGCTCGGCGTCGGCCGGGTCTTCGACCCGGACGATGGCCCCGATGCCGATGCTCGTGTTCCGCGCCGTCCAGAAGTGGAATTGGTGCGGCGTGGCCGGCTTCAGCTCAGTCGCGACGACTCGTCCGACGCTCATGAGCCGGCCCCGGCCATCCGGGGCAAACGCGAGCCGGGGTCAGCCACCAGATACTGGGGGGCCCGGCTGCGGAGATAGGTCTCCACGTCATGGATAGGATACAGCAATCGATCGAATCTCGCGTCCGGGGTGGATAGCGGCTTGCGTTCGTTCACGAGCCAGGAGCCGAGCGCGTCGGCGAGGCCGATGGAATCGCGGTGCGCCCGGGCTTCGAGGCGGAGCAGACCATACAGGAGGTCATGGCCCTCCCAGGGCCAGATTCGCACGTACCACGAGTAGACCGCCTGCGACCCGTGCCGATGGGGCTGGAAAACCGAGGTGCGGTGCCCCTCAGGCAGCGTGAGTGCGCGCTTCAAGTCGTCGCCGCTGAAGTACTGCGCCCCATGACTCTTGATCACACCGAGCGTGCGGGCGTGGCTCGCCAGGATGGCCGAGTTCGACAGGACCCCATCGATCACCAGCCATTCATCCGCCGGCAGCCGTTCCGCGAGGGGCTCCGCAACGGCTCGCTCCACGGCATCCCGGAGTCGTTCGACTTGCATCCCTGCAGCCGTGAGTACGCGCCCCGGCTGACCCAGAACCTCATCCTTGAGGGTGATCAGCTCTTCCCCGGAGCGCTGGAGGGCATCGTGGACGTTCGCGCTCAAGCCGTCGACCGCGGTGACCACGACCCGTCGGGACCGTTCCGCGACCGTCTGGAGGCGGCCACCGGTTCGACGCCGGGCCGCGGCGGCCACGTACGCGCTGATGATCGGGACGACACCGTCGTACCCGACCACCGCCCAGCGCTGAATGCCGTCGATGAAGGTCACGGCTGAGGGTGCGAGCAGTTCGGTCCCGAGCGGACGGATCGCCAGCTCGGAGTCCTCCACAAGGTCCGCGCCCGTCAGCTCCTCGGCCTCACTGCGCCCGCCCGAGGCGTCGGGCACATATGAAGCGGGTACGGCACCCGCCGCGAGCGCGGCGTCGAGCCACGCGAGGCGCGCCACTAGTCCCGCACCTTTACGCCCACCACCAGGCCGTCGCGGATGGGAATCACCGTCGCGTTGATGCGGGGATCGGTCGCCGACAGCTTGTTGAACGCCCGGACGCCCTCGGTGTCCGGCGCCGTCACCGACGGATCGGCGACCTTGCCGTCATGGAAGGCGTTGTCCCCCAGGAGTAGGCCGCCGACTCGGAGGAGCCGCACACCCCACTCGAAGTACTTCGCCATGGGGGCCTTGTCCGCATCGACGAACACCGCGTCGAAGCCGGGCTTCAGCGTGGGCAGCACGTCGAGCGCCGAGCCTTCGATCAGCTCGACGCGGGCCGCCACGCCGGCGGTGCGGTAGGCTTCGCGCGCGACCTTCGCGTGGTGCGGGTCGAATTCAATCGTCGTCAGTTTGCCGCCCGGTGGGAGTGCCCGGGCCATCCAGACGCCCGAGTACCCGCCCAGGGCGCCGATCTCGAGGACGCGCGTAGCCTGAACGGCGGCCAAAAACACCGCCAGGAGGCGTCCTTCCTCGGCAGAGACGTTGATCTCGGGGAGATTTGCCGCAGCCTGGTGCTTCCGTATGGCGACCAGCGCGGCGTCTTCGACGGCGAACAGCTCGCGCAGGTATCGCTCGAGCCGTTCTTCCACGGCTAAGCAGTGACCTCGACGTTCGGAAACGGCGGGACGTCGAGGAGCCAGACGCCCGCCAACCGGTTTTGCTTGTCGATCTCGACCAGCAGGTGGTCACCGACGCGGACGGGAGTCGCGGTGCGCGCCCGTCCCACTTTCAGATGAAGAATCGATTCCGCGGCGTTCTTCTCCATCATCAGCGCCGTGTCCACTTCGATGGCCGCCACGCCCGGCTGGGAAGTGCGGGACGGAAAAATCACCGCGCCTTCCTTTGGGTCGGCCGGCGGTGTGAGGGTGTCCAGCGTCTTGATGTCGTCTGGCCAAGTCACGACGTCGAGACCGCGCAGCGCCCCCTCGGCGACATCGAGCACCACGAATGAGCCGTCGGCTCCTTCGAGATCCACGGTGCCGCTCAGTCCCTTGCCGTTCCTGGCCGTGCCCTTGCAGGCGACGGTCAGGATGTCGGTCTCCGCGTCCCAGCGGTAGGTGACCTTCGGCAGCTTGCCGTCGAGTGGGATGATCTTGGCTTCAAACACCATCGCGTTTCCCGCTTCCCTTTTCCCGAACGGTGACGAACTCCAGGATGCGATCCAACGCCTTCTCGAGCTCGGTGGTGGCTGCGGCATACGAGAGCCGCACCCAGCGATCGTCGCCGAAGGCCGCGCCGGGGACGAGCGCCACTCCGGTCTCCGTGATCAGCTGGGTGCAGAAGTCGGTGCCGTTCATCCCGCCAAACGAGTCGACACGGAAGAAGAAGTAGAAGGCGCCAACGGGCTCGACGAATTCCACGCCCAGGAGCTCCTGCCGAAAACGGCTCACCACCAGATCGCGGCGCTTCCGGAACTCGGCCACCATCCGCTGGACATCTTCCTCCACGCGGTCGTCGGCATAGGCCGCCGCCGCGGCGAACTGCGCCTGATGATTCGCGCCGCTCGTCGTATGCGATTGCAGGGCCGCCATCGCCTTCGCGATGGGTTGCGGCGCGAGGGCCAGTCCGATCCGCCACCCGGTCATCGCATAGGCCTTGCTGGGGCCGGTGATCAACACGACGCGCTTCAGCAAGTCGTCGTTCAAGTCGAGGAACGAGGGCGCCGGACCGGGTCCGTAGTGGATCCGGCGGTAGATCTCGTCCGAGATGATCCACGCGTTCTTCTTCTCCGCCCACTCGGCGATCGCGCGAAGCTCGGTCAAGGAGTACACGGCGCCCGTGGGGTTGCAGGGGGAGCAGAGGATCAGACCCTTCGGGGTCGGCACCATCCGCTCCAGGTCCTTCACGCCCACCTTCAACCCCCACTCGGCGTCCCCGGCCACCATCACGGGGCGGGCCCGCGCGAGATGGATGATCTGCGGGTACGACACCCAGGCCGGGGCGGGAATGGCGACCGAGTCGCCCGGGCCGAAGAGCGAGAAGCAGGCGTTGAAGAGTGACTGTTTGGAGCCTGAGGAGACGACGATGTGATCGGCGTTGACGGGGCGTCCGCCCGACAGGAGTGAGAGGTGCTTCGCCGCGGCGGCGCGCAGCTCGAGGATGCCCTCGTTGGCCGGATAGTGCGTGTGGCCGTCTTTGATGGCCTTGATGCCCGCTTCGGCCGGGATCGTGGGCGTTCCGAAATCAGGCTCGCCCGCCCCCAGATCGATGACGTCTTCACCCGCGGCGCGCCGGCGCTTCGCTTCCTGCGAAATGGCGATGGTCGCCGATGTTTCGAGATGTTGCAGGTTCTGCGACAGGCCGTCAGCCACCGAGTCTCCAGGCAGGTGAAGTTCGAATTGGAATCTAGCCTCGCTCCTTGCCACCTTCGAGCCCCGCGCTTAGGATGCGTTACAGAGATTTGAACGCCCTTTGACAATTGAGGACCGTGTGACAGCACCTGTGGAAGCGACGCCCGCGACGGCCGTACTGGAGCGCGGACGCCCCGTCTTGATCGTGTCTCCCCCTGCCCCCGAATGCGCCGGCGCCCTGTGGCCGCTGGTCCAGGGGCACGCTCCCGTGCTGATTATCACGGAAAGCCCGAGTGCCGCCCAGCCTTGGCAACTCGCGGTGCCCCAACCTCTTCGATTCCACGCCGTTACCGGTTTGGACCGGACCGCTCGCCTGCTTGCTTCGGGCGAGGTGGACGTCCTTGCCGGGTCCCCGACCGACTGCGCCGCCCTGCTAGCCCGGTCAGCCCTGAAGGGTGAAGAGATCCGCACCGTGGTCCTGGCGTGGCCCGAGATGCTTCAGGGAACGCCCGAGTTCGCCGCCGTCCCTCCGTTGCTGGCGGAGATGAAGGACGCGCGGCGAATCGTCCTGAGCTGGAACCCCACGGGACTCGAGAGCTTGCTCGAGTCCCACGCGCGGCGCCCCCACGTGGTCGGGGACCTCCCGATCGGGGAGAATGCCCGCCCACTCCCGACTCTCGGCGAGGCCAAGTACGTGATCGCCGCCGCGGGTAAGCAGGAAACGGCGGTCATCGCCGCCCTCGATGGCCTGGACCCGGGGACGGCTCTGGTCTGGCGCCGTGGGGTGGAGCCGGCGGGACCGGTCAACGCGGTCATCTGCGCCGACCTCCCGACGCGGGATGAGCTCGCGACCCTGGGTACCGTTGGAATGCCGGTGCTCATACTGGCTCCCGAGCAGCTGGCGTATGCGCGCTCGATCGCCTCGCCGCTCACGCCCGTTCCTCTATTATCTGGCGCGGGCACGGCGGCCCGACAGGCGCGGGCGACGATCGCCGCCCGGGTCGAACGGGGAGATCTCGCCGCGGAGCTTGCGCTGCTCGCGCCCCTCTTCGAGCGGTACGATGCGGCGGAAGTGGCGGCGGCCGTGTATGCGGTGAGTCGAGAAGCGGGAAGCGGGAGGGGGGAAGCGGGAAGCGCCACGCCTTCCCGAGTCAAGGTTCATGTGAACGTCGGCAAGAAGGACCGCGCGGGGGCGAAGGATATCGTCGGAGCCCTGATTCGTGAGGCTGGGCTGTCCAAGGACGACATCGGACGCATCGACGTGCGGGACACCAACAGTGTGGTGGAAGTGGCGGGATCTGCCGCCGAACGCGCGGTGGCCCGTCTGTCAGGAATGATGATTCGCGGTCGGAGGGTGAACGCCCGAATAGACCGCTAACAACTAGACGTCTGGACGTCTAGACGTCTGAGGATTGTATGGATCCGCAACGAGAACAGGGATTCCAGCTCACCGGGTATAGCGGGAAGTCGACGCACGGCACGGTGACGGTGATTTCCTTCGACAAAAAGGCTCGGACGAAACGAGCCTTCAAGGCACTCGGGACCTTCTGGGCATGCGCGGTGGGCTCGATCTTCATTCCCGTCGCACATTTTCTGCTCGTCCCCGGCTTCTTTTTCTTCGCCATCGTTCAATTCTTCCAACGCCTCGGCACGCCCGAGCTCGGCAAAGGCGCGACGGGCGTCTGCCCGGACTGCGGCGCCGAGCAGAAGCTCGACCTCCCGCCGCGGTGGAAGACTCCGCAGCAGGTCACGTGCAAGAAGTGTCAAAGGGGTTTGCAGCTCACCGCTGCCTAACCCTAAAGGGCGAGAAAGCGACGGGCGCTAAAGCACGGGTACGACGAGAACTCCGTGGCTGGAAAAGCGACGGGCTGCCCGACGGGGCAGCCCGCATACCGCTTCGCTATTGGTCACCATGACGTCTCACAGCGACGTCACAGTATAGCGAAACTCGTTGCCTACTTCATCTTCCCGTTGACCGCCATCTTCAGCTGCTTTCCGGCGCGGAACGCGGGAGCGATCGACGCCTTGATCTGAATGACGCCGCCGGTCTTCGGATTGCGGCCCATGCGAGCGGCGCGCTTCCGAGCTTCGAAATTTCCGAAGCCGGTGATCTGAACCTTGGCACCTTTCTTCAACTCACCGGCGATGATGCCCTTGTCGTCGAACAGGGCTTCGATCGTCCGGCCGGCATCCGCCTTGGACATCTTCGTCCGCATGGCGAGGGCCGCAGTCAGCTCGGCTTTGTTCATGGCGCACTCCTGGGTGGAGGTGGTCGAAAAAGCCTTGCAAAATCGCCCCTGTACGGGGGGGCATCCCAAAAACCCTTGAAAAACCGATACAATATGGGGTACCCCCTCGAAAAACCGCAAGATACCAAGGCTTCCTTGACCTCCCCCCATCCCTCGGCTACCCTACGCCCCCATGTTCCACGGCACTCGCCCCGGTTGGATCGAAGTCATCGCCGGGGTCATGTTTTCCGGCAAATCAGAAGAGCTCATCCGGCGGGTTCGCCGCGCCGTGATCGCCCGGAAGAAGGTCCAGGTCTTCAAATCCCACCTGGACGCCCGGTACGCCGGCCTCTATTCCGTTACGTCCCATGACGGGATCACGGTGGAGGCTGAGCCCATCGACTCCTCCGAACAGCTGATCCGCCAGATCGCCCCCGCCACCGAAGTCGTGGCCGTGGACGAGGCCCAGTTCCTGGACGACGGCCTGGTGGCCGTCGCGAATAGCCTTGCCGATCGGGGGGTCAGAGTCATCCTGGCCGGAACCGACGTCGACTTCCGCGGACTCCCGTTCGGGGCCATGCCCACCCTCATGTGCGTCGCCGAGGTGGTCGACAAGTTTCAGGCGATCTGCGTGGTCTGTGGGGGCCCAGCCACCCGGAATCAGCGTCTGGTCAATGGAAGGCCGGCGACCTGGGACTCACCGACGATCATGGTCGGGGGACGGGAGTCGTACGAGGCACGATGCCGGCATTGCCATAGCGTTCCAAGGATCGATGAGGATCAAACTGCGCTCCTGTGAGCGAAAAGGGGGAAGAGGGAAGCGGGAAGCGTGGATTTCCCACCCTTCCCTCTTCCCGCTTCCCCCTTCCCCCTCCCGATGCTGAACGTCGGCCTCACCGGCAACATCGCCTCCGGGAAGTCCACGGTCGTCGAGCTGTTCCGGAGCTGGGGTGCCGCGATCATCGACGCCGACCAGCTCGCCCGGGAGGCGCAGGCCCCCGGCACCGAGGTTCTCGCGGCCATCGTCCGCCGGTTCGGTGGGGACGTGCTCACGTCCGACGGCGCCCTGGACCGGGCCGCCCTGCGTTCCAAGGTGATGGGAGACGATCGGGCGCTCGGGGCACTCAACGGCATCGTCCATCCCGCCGTACAGCGACGTCGGGCACAGCTCCTGGACGAAGCCCGTGCCCGGGGGGACAGACTGGTGATCAACGACATCCCCCTGCTCTTCGAGGCCTTGGACCCAAAGGACTTCGACGCCGTGGTCCTGGTGGACGCACCCCCCGCCGTCCGTCGCGCCCGGCTCCGCCTCCTGCGCGGCCTGACGAATGCCGAGGCCGACGCCATGATCGCGGCACAGATGCCGTCTGACCGGAAGCGGGGGAAATCCCAATACGTGATCGACAATGACGGGTCGAAAGAGGCGTTAGAGCAGAAGGCCAGGGCCGTGTTCGACGAGTTGACGAAACGCGCAAATACCTGATAACCTTCGCCCCGATTTCCCACACCTTCCAAAACGGACCCGCGCCATGGCCAACGTTCCCGCCGACCTCTCCTATACTGCGGAACACGAGTACGTCAAAACGACGAGTGATGCGTCGGTCGTCCAGATCGGCATCACCGACTATGCCCAGGGTGAGTTGGGTGACGTGGTCTATCTCGACCTGCCGAAGTCGGGCGCCTCGTTCGCCAAGGGCGCGGTGTTTGGAACCATCGAGGCGGTCAAAGCCGTTTCCGACCTGTATTGCCCGGTGGCCGGCACGGTGGTGGAGAGCAATGCCGCCCTCGAGAAGGACCCGGGGGCCGTCAATCGTGAGCCGTACGGCGCGGGCTGGATGATCAAGTTGAAAGTCAAAGACCAGGGTGAGCTGAAAGGCTTGATGAATGCCGCTGCATACGAGAAGCAAATCGGGAAGTAAGACCTCCAGACTTCAGACGTCAGGCGTCAGAAAACCCATGGCGATCGCTCCCGCATCCCTCGTTCATCCCGACCGCTTTGCATCCCGGCACCTGGGGCCCGACCCCGACGAGGTCCGCGAGATGCTCAAGGTCGTCGGCTACGGCTCGCTGGACGCCTTCATCGACGCGGTCATCCCCGACGACATTCGGTTTCGGAAGCCCCTGAACATCCCCAGCGCGCGAAGCGAGCGCGAGACCCTCGGGGCCCTCCGGGCGCTGGCGTCGAAGAATCAGGTCTTCCGGTCCTACATCGGGATGGGTTACTCCGACTGCATCACGCCCCCCGTCGTGTTGCGTAACGTGCTGGAGAATCCGGGCTGGTACACGGCATATACGCCGTATCAGGCCGAGATCGCCCAGGGACGGCTCGAAGCGCTTCTCAACTATCAGACGATGGTCTCGGACCTCACCGGTCTCGAGGTGGCGAATGCCTCGCTCCTGGACGAGGGCACGGC